>CAYNST010000063.1:0-3014 GCA_964399955.1 uncultured Cellvibrionaceae bacterium
GCCTTGGTCCGTGACCCGAGCGCCATCAGTCAACCGACGGGGAATTGACATGTTAAACACCAACAGCAAGGTAAATGATTTTGTACTGGCGGTGGAAGGGCTTACCGTGTCATTTGATGGTTTCAAGGCGGTTGACGATTTGTCTTTCTATGTCGAGAAGAATGAGATCCGAGTCATCATAGGTCCTAACGGAGCCGGTAAAACGACAGTATTGGATCTGATTTGCGGCAAGACCAAGTCCACTTCCGGGTCAATTAAATTTTGTGGAATGGAGCTTACCCGAATGAGCGAGCCCGCCATTGTGCACGCGGGAGTGGGACGCAAGTTTCAGAACCCGTCCATTTACGAAGACCTCACGGTTTTTGAAAATCTGGAGTTGTCCTTCCCCCGGGGACGCAGCGTGTTTGGAGCCTTGGTATTCAAACGCGACGCAGAAGTCATGGCGGCAGTGGAGGAGGTTTCGGAGACCATATTTCTGCAGGATCTGTTGCACAGGGAAGCCGGGCTTTTGAGCCACGGCCAAAAACAATGGCTGGAGATTGGCATGCTGCTGATTCAGGACCCCGAACTACTCATGCTTGATGAGCCGGTGGCGGGCATGTCGGTTGCGGAGCGCAAGCTTACAGCGGAACTGCTTAATCGCATCATCAAAGGACGGTCAGTCATTGTAATTGAGCACGACATGCAATTTGTGCAGGACATCGCTCACCGGGTGACTGTCATGCATCAGGGGAAAACGCTGTCCGAAGGCTCAATGGAGCGCGTCAAGAACGACCCAAAGGTCATTGAAGTGTATCTGGGCCACTAGTGGCGTCGACTTAAAGCGGAGAACACCATGTTAGCCATCAGCGATTACAGCGTTGCCTACGGACAGAGTGAAGTAATCCACAACCTGGGCTTTGAAGTTGCGCCCAACGAGATTGTCGCCATCCTCGGTCGGAACGGCATGGGTAAATCCACCTTGATGAAATCCATGACGGGCATGATCAACCACCTGGCAGGCACCATCAAACTGGCCGGCGACAGTATTGAGCATCTCAAGAGCCACGAGCGCGTCAAGCGCGGTCTGGCGTTTGTGCCGCAAGGGCGCATGATATTTTCCACCATGACCGTCAAAGAAAATATCCAGACTGGCCTGACCACCACAGGAAAAAAGCACATCTCACCCGATATTTTTGATTTGTTTCCGGTGCTGCAGGAAATGCAATCCAGGCGGGGGGGGAATCTGTCTGGCGGACAGCAGCAGCAATTGGCCATAGCCCGCGCTCTGGCTACAGAGCCCAAAGTACTGCTGCTGGATGAACCCACGGAGGGAATACAGCCGTCCATCATCCGAGATATGGCGCGAACTCTCAAGCGCATCCGCGACGAGCGTGGTCTGTCGATTGTGGTGTCGGAGCAGGTGCTGAGTTTTGCGCTGGATATAGCGGATCGGATACTGGTAATTGAAAAGGGCAAGATTGTGCTGGATGAAGTGAGAGCCGGGGTCGACCACAGCCGGGTGGCGTCTTATTTATCGGTTTGACAACTTGCCCACGTTCACAGGTACTTAGCTTTTCCACCGTGTCTTTTTGTAACCCCTAAGAGGAAAGTACAATGGCCGAGACCATTATCAAAGTTGATCTCAAGCAGTCGCCTTACGAAAACACAATGGTGCACAACCGTTGGCATCCCGACATTCCCATGGCCGCCACGGTAAAACCGGGTGACGATTTCATTATTGAGTGCTACGACTGGACCGGCGGTCAAATTCAAAACAATGACGATGCAGCGGATGTGCGCGATGTTGATCTGAGTCAGGTGCATTTTTTGTCCGGTCCGGTGGGCGTGGAGGGCGCGGAACCCGGCGATCTTCTGGTGGTGGATATTCTGGATATAGGCACCTTCAAAGACAGTTTGTGGGGGTTTAACGGTTTCTTCTCCAAGCAAAATGGCGGCGGCTTCCTCACGGAGCACTTTCCCGAGGCACAAAAAACCATTTGGGATTTCAACGGCATGTTTACCCGTTCCCGACACATTCCGGGCGTAGAATTTGCGGGTCTGATTCACCCGGGGCTTATCGGCTGTCTGCCGTCCAAGGCGTTACTGGATGAGTGGAATAGCCGGGAAAAGGCGCTTTACGATTCCGAACCAGACCGCGTGCCGGCCTTGGCTACCTTGCCCTATGCGGAAACCGCTCACATGGGCACCCTCACCGGCAGCCAAAAAGACGCCGCCGCCGCAGAAGGCGCCAGAACCGTGCCACCGCGGGAGCACGGCGGCAATTGCGATATCAAAGATTTGTCCCGTGGTTCCAAGATCTATTTTCCTGTCTACGTCAAAGGCGGCGGTCTGTCGGTGGGAGACTTGCACTTCAGCCAGGGTGACGGCGAAATTACTTTTTGCGGCGCCATTGAAATGGCTGGCTGGATCCATTTGCGGGTGGAGTTGATCAAAGACGGCGTGAGCAAATACGGCATCAAAAACCCGATCTTCAAACCCAGCCCCATTGCACCAAAATATGACGATTATCTAATTTTTGAGGGCATCTCAGTTGATGAGGGCGGCAAGCAGCATTACCTGGATGTGCATATTGCGTATCGGCAGGCCTGTCTCAATGCCATAGAGTATTTAACCAAATTTGGTTATAGCAAGGCACAAGCCTATTCCATTCTGGGCTGCGCGCCGGTGCAGGGGCATATCAGCGGCGTGGTGGACATACCCAACGCCTGTGCAACGCTTTGGTTGCCCACGGATATTTTTGAATTTGATGTCAAGCCCAATGCTCAGGGGCCGACCAAACACGTGGACGGTTCAGTGCAGGTGCCTCTGGCGCCGGACAAATAGGGCTGCCCAGTTTGAGCGGCTGTTGGCTGAATTTGCACAAAACAGAGCCGGTGTCGCGGAGCGTGCCGGCAGGACAAAAACTTTGAGGAATTTCCAATGCCCGTATACGACTACAAGTGCCCCGACCACGGCATCTTCTACCAGCTGCAGACGGTAGCCGAGCACGACCGCCCGCAGGCCTGCCCAAG
>CAYNST010000063.1:3114-12924 GCA_964399955.1 uncultured Cellvibrionaceae bacterium
TCTTCTACCAGCTGCAGACGGTAGCCGAGCACGACCGCCCGCAGGCCTGCCCAAGCTGCGGGGAAATGTCGGCCCGCATCATTCGCCTGGCGCCGTGCGCGAGCAACTGGCCGAGCGCGGTCACAGCTGCTGTTCCCAGCACAAACCGCGCACTTCCGGCATGCTGTTGACGGCACGCGGGGAGAAAATGTTTCCGTCGCAACGCCCATGGATGATCAGCCACTAGCCGTGGCTCCGCGCGGCGTGCCGACGGATCGAGCGGGTTCAACTTCCCCCGGGCCTGGCCGCAGGCGAGTAGCTGTGCTGCTGGTTGCGTAAGGGTTCAGAGTGCATGAGGATTTGTCCGGAGCAAAGCAGACAATGTGAGTTTAAACCAGTACTGATTGCGCATTAGCTGTGCTGCACCCCTTCGGGGCCGGCATCGGTAGAAGCGACTTTGTTGACCCGGCGGCGGCTGCGCGCCCTCAAGGGCTTGCATGGTGGCGGCGCCGGCTGGAACTGGCCGTTGCAAACAAGGTAGAATAGCAACAATACTTGACTCAAACAGTAGGTTTTGGGCACCGTCCGGCAATGCAATCGCAATCAGAGGTATATCAACCGTGGAAATCATGGACCAAATCAAAGAGCAAATCGAATCCAACCCCGTTATCCTCTACATGAAAGGCTCGCCCGACGCACCTCAGTGTGGCTTCTCCATGCGCACTTCCCAGGCGGTTATGGCCTGTGGTCGGCGCTTCGCCTTCGTGGATGTTCTTTCCAATCCAGACATTCGCACCAACCTGCCCAAATACGCCAACTGGCCTACCTTCCCGCAGTTGTGGGTCAAGGGTGAGTTGGTGGGTGGCTGTGACATAGTGACCGAGATGCATGAAAAGGGCGAACTGAAACCCTTGATAGAAGCTGCGGTGCCGGAAGACTCTGCCCAGGCTTGAAGCTTACGGCGGTGAAACAACAGGCGGCCCATCATGGGCCGCTGTGCGTATAGGGTCTTCGAAGGCTGGGGGGTTATGGCCCGGTCTTATGCCACAGTGGGCAGTCAGCACGCATTGCATGTTGCTGTACCACCGCCTTCACACCCTGACGGGTGCCGGCGGGAACCCTTTGGAGCCCGGGCTTAAGAGCACTGGGTGCAAGCTTTCTGCACCAGGCGCAGGTTGGCCGGTACGGTGGATCTGCGGGCAATCCAGGCTCTCCAAAAGCCGAGTGGACAAAGCGCTGCCACTGTGAGTGGAGGTCCAGGCTAAGTGGTGCTATATTCCTTGACGTTTCGGTTTGTTAACCTGTAATCCATGTTGCAGCGGCGACCACCGTTTGCAGGAGCTTGTTGGTCGAGGAAGCCGTGCACTGTCCTCGGCGGTTGCACTGCGCAGGTTCAAGGCAAGACCCGCTTCTGCGGGTGGCGCCCACAACAATGACAGAATAACAATAATGAATTTTCATATGATGTGGTTGAGACGCGACGTCGCCGCAAGCGTACTGCGCTTGCAAGCAGTCCTTGCGCGTTTGGGTTATGGGCGAGCCGTTGAGGACTTCAGCGGAATCGCCCGCCCAGGCGACGCAGTGTTCCATGGGCCGGCCTCAGCACCGCTGACTGCGCTCGGCGGTTTGCTTGCCCCGGGGGATCGGCTATCATGCGGCAAAACCTATTGAGTGCCGCATCAGGTGTTATGGATTTAAAAATTCCCGGATACAAGATCCTGCGGGTGGTGGGTCGTGGTGGCATGGCCACCGTCTACCTGGCCGAACAGGATATGCTTGAGCGCGAGGTTGCGCTGAAGGTGATGTCGCGTCACCTTGCCGAGGATCCCGCCTTTGGTCAGCGCTTTCTGCGCGAAGCCAAGATTGTCAGTCGCCTGCTACACCCTCATATTGTTACCGTTCACGATGTGGGCGTCCATAACGGCGCCTATTTTTTGGCCATGGAGTACGTCGACGGGCCGGACCTAAAACAGGCCGCCGACGAACTGTCTCTGGTTGAAATGATTCGCATCGTCAAAGAAATTGCCAGTGCTTTGCATTACGCCAGCAACAAGGGCTACGTGCATCGAGACATCAAGCCCGAGAACATCATGCTCTCGGCGGCGGACAAGCGCGCCGTACTGACAGATTTTGGCATTGCCCGCATGGCCGAAGGTGACATCCAGGTTACCCAAACCGGTATCGCCGTGGGCACGCCGCACTACATGAGCCCAGAGCAAGCGCGTGGGCAGCCGGTGGATGGGCGTACGGATCTTTACAGCCTGGGGGTGGTGTTTTATTACCTGTTGACCGGCTCGGTGCCCTATCAGGGAGATTCGGCGGTAGCCATCGGTATCAAGCACATCACCGAGGCCATTCCGCGATTGCCGGCAGAGCTCGCCGACCTGCAGCCCATCCTGGATAAGCTGCTTGCCAAAACACCGGCCGAACGCTATCAGAATGCTGCACAGTTGATCGACGCGCTGAATCGCATTGACCCCCAGGAACTTGGGCATGTGGAGCAACCTCCACAAAATAGGCGTGCAGCTTCCGGCAGCGGCTACGACCCTACCCCGGTCACGGGGGCAGGCCACAAACCCGCTCCCACCGTTTCACCTAAAGGCGACCCGACGCAGCCGCGTCTGGCGGCCATACGCGACGAAGACTTGGACATCTGGGAGGGAGACGACGACCTTCCAGCGCGTCCGCAGAGCAAAAGCAACTGGGGCAAGGGCGTGTTTGTGGTGGCGCTTCTGCTGGTTGCTGCGGCTGTTGGATGGGTGATGCTGAGCAATGAAACCGCCTTCACCCAACTGCGCAACGCCGGTGTTGTGCAGGGTGCAGCCGATGACGACACTGAAAGCAGGGCCACCCGCGAGCCGAATGCCGGCTTCTCGGCTCAGGCAGTCATTGAGCCCCTTAGCCGATTTGGCCAGCACTTGCTGGCTCTGGGCCAGAGTCAACTGCCGGCTCCCCGGGCTGAGCGCACCTTTGCCGAGGAAGTTGCTCACCAGCGCAACCAGCTAAAGCGCAACCCGCGTGATGTGGAGCTGCGTCAAGCTTTGCTGGACGCGACCAAGCGTGAGCTCTGGTCTATCAACCGGCAAATAGACCATGCCCGCTTCCAGCAGGCGCGCCGCAAATTCTCTCAGTTGGGCGCTCTGGTTCCAGAATTTGCCCGAGAAGAACAGCAAGCCGTTGCCGAACGACTGAAGCGCAGCGGCGAAATTACAGCGCTGCTCAAAGAGGGCCAAGATCTGCTGGCGCAGGGCCGCACTCTGGTGCCAGAGGATGACAATGCCTACGGGCGCTTCCGCCAGGTGCTGGCCTTGGACAGCAACATTGAAGCGGCGCGCGAAGGACTGCGGCTTATCAAGACGGGCTTGCTTTCCAGCGCCCACCGGCAGTTTCTGGTGGGGGACTGGGAGGACGCACAGACCTCCGTTGAGCAAGTGCTGCAGTTGGACCCTTCCTACGAAGACGCCCTGGCGTTGCGAGACCGCTTGCAGGCCTTCAGTCAAAGCAATACCGCCACGCGCACCCTGATCAGCAAGGCGCATCAGCAACTGCAGCGAGAGCACCTGTTCACGCCCAAAAATTTCAGTGCTTACGATCTATTTCAGCAGGCAATGTCAGAACCCTTGACGGCCGAGCAGGCTCAGCACGGTCTGCATGAGGTCCGGCAGGCATTCCAGCACAAGATTGAGGCCATGCTCGGTCAACAGCGTCACGACCAGGCCCTTAAGGAGGTGGATCAGGCGCTGGCGAACGCAGCGGACGATGAGGCAATGCTAAGCGCATTGCAGCAGCTCAAGGCGCGCCTTGAGGAGCAGCGGCCAGAAGCCTGACCCCGCCCAACCCTATGCCCCCCCGTTGTAACTGTTCAGCTGCTCCCATAGCTCGGTACCTTAGTACCACAGGCCTGTGCGGCGGGCGTACCGGACGGCTCGCTGGCCGTCGGTCGCTGCGTGGGCGTCAAGCCTGCACCGCCTTCGTGCTTCCTGCTACCATACCGCCCTGATTGATACCCAATCAAACAATTCTGGCTGAGCTGCCGTTCACGGGGTGCCGCTATTCGGCCTATCCGGTGACTCAAGAGTTACCCAGGGATTAGATTTTCTAATACCTTTCGGCGGTTACGGCGCGTATATGACCTTCTAAAGAAGAAGCTAAGGCCTTGCGCCCGGGTGGTTAAATGACGCAAAAAAACAAGCACTTAGTGCGCTCTCACGGGCTTCTGAAACACTTGCTCAACGGCCGGTCCGGGCTGACCGTCGGGCCGCTTTTGCTGATGGTTGCGGCTCAAAGCGTGGCTGCGCCCATAGATGTCAATGCCCCGCTTTTGCAGTGGCAGGCGGTGGCACAGGATAGCCGGTTTGACTCGGGCGGGGACCAGCGCGGCTTGTTTCGTCTTCAGTTGGACTTGGTTGGCGATGCCTTGCACCCCATGCTGGCAGTTGCTTACGATGACAAGGGTACGCCTGACGACACGGGCGACGACGAGTTTGGCCTGCGAGTGAGGCTTGGCGGTGCTGGAGAGCTCGGCGGCTTTGATGGCGAGCTCTGGTTGGGGGTTGACCTTGAGCGCGATGGCGATCTGGACGCGCTGATACAGTGTGTGAGCAACGGCGAACTCGGTGATCAGTTCAGCGGCCAGGTCAGCGTGTACGCCTTGGAGCCGGGGGCCAGTGAGTCGCCCCGTTCCATTGTAGCCACGGATCCAACCTTGATTGCGGACTTGGCAGATGATGGCCATCAGTTCAGCGTGATACCCGTAGACGCCATCACTGATCCGGCGGCCCGTTCTTTTGATCTGAACAACAACGGCGTCAACGATGTATTTGTCTCCTTCAGAGTCAACTGGGCGGATCTGGCTGCAGCCATCAACAGCAAACCCTTGTCGGGAGAGCTAGGCACGTTGATCGGTACGCTTGACGGCGGACTTGGTATTACGCCATTCACGCCGGTGCAGTGGGTGGTGTACACCGAATCCCGTGGTCAACGTATGGCCGGTGATGTTGCAGGTTATGACGACCAAAATGACTCCTTGCGCCTTTCCTACGCGGAGCAGGGTGCTTTCCTGCCGGCTTTGAGCTTTGGCAATTTATTCCCGCAAATTATCAGCGACGGTGGCAGATCGGAGGCTGAGGTGCGGCTGCAAGAACGCGCGCCGCAGGTCACCCGGGTGCAAGCTTTGGATGCCGACGGTGATCCCGTAACTTACCGCATCTCGGGTGGAGTGGATGCGGCCGTGTTCAGTATCAACAGCACCACCGGCAGTCTTGAATTCAACAGCCCTCCGCGCTTTGCGGATCCGCAGGATCAAAATGGCGCCAACCGGTACCAGGTGGAGGTAGAAGCCAATGACGGCCGGGGTGGTTGGAGCAAACAACTGATTCACGTTGAAGTGCAAGGCTCCGGGCTTGAAGCGGACTTGGCATTTTCCGAGTTGTGGGTCACGCCTGAGTTTCTGGTGGCAGACGGCCAGTCGACGGCGGATGTCTACCTGCGGCTGCGTGATGCCGACGGTATGGAGCTGGGGCTTGGCGGCGACTCGGTTGAAATCCAGGTCAGCGCTGGAGCAGTGAGCGCTGTAACGGACGAGCGCGACGGGCGCTATTTTGCCACCTACACGGCCGGCACCCGAGCTGAACGGGTCACCATTACCGCCGCGGTCAACGGTCAGGCACTGGCTGAGCAGGTGGAAATAGAGCTGGTGGCCGGAGAGCCGGACCCAGGCCGAACCCGGGTGGAGGTGGCGGACGAGGAACTGCTGGCCAATGGTGAATCGACTACCCGGGTGTCCGTGGGACTGTGGGATGCCAATGATAATCCCATTGCCATGGACGATGGCCTGGCCCTGGTGCAGGCCGAACTGGGGCTGGTTAGCTCACTGCAAGACGGTGGGGACGGGTTTGCTGAGGCCATTTACACCGCACCGGTCGACCTTGACGCCGAGCGCGTGAACGATACGCTGCGGGTTCTTTACGATGGGCGCGCCGTGGGCGAATCAAACCTGATCCTACTGATGGATGTGGATGAACTCCCAGAAGAGCCGAGCCAACCCGAGGTGCCGGATCCGCCAGACGAGCCGGACGTTCCAGATGTGCCGGATCCGCCGGATGAGCCGGACGTTCCAGAGGTGCCGGTAGACCCAGAACCGGAAAAGCCGAACGACCCGCCCGAACTGGATCTTGGCCGCTCTGAGTTGCAGATCTCGGCCGGGCAATTGCCGGCGGATGGTGTCGCCACGGCGGAAGTCCGTATCCAGTTGCGGGATAGTGAAGGGGAGAGCTACCAAGGGAGCCAAAACCACATTGAACTGGACGTTTCTGCCGGCACCATCGGTGCTGTGACCGATGAGGGCGACGGACTCTTTACCGCGAGCTTCACAGCTGGCACCGCAGCGCAAATGGTGGTTATCACCGCCACCGTCAATGGTGAGCGCCTGCCGGAAACGGTGACCGTTGTCTTGCAAGCCACTGCGGTCGACCCCATGCGCACGGAAATCCGCGTTGAAAACAGTCAACTGTTGGCGGACGGCCAGTCCCACACAACCATCACCATCAGGTTAAGAGACCGCCACGGCAACACCGTCAACGCCGCAGACCACCCGGTATCAATAAGTGCAGACCTGGGAAGCGTTGATGAAGGTACGACCAACAACCAAGGTCATTTTACCGCTCGCTATAGTGCGCCCGCCCGTGTTGATGAATCCGGCGCAACAGCCACTTTGGCGGTGAGGGTCAATGGAGAAGATGCGGCCAAAACAGAGATTGAACTGCTGTTTGACCCGCAGAGCCGCCCGGATCCTGATCCTGATCCCGATGCCGGCCCAGAGCCGGATCCTGGCACAACGCCAGCCCCTGACCCGGACACAGAACCGGGCGAGAAGCCAGACCTGGAAGGCGGCAACGCCAAGGTCAAAACCGCTGTGCGAGGCGCAGGCAGTCTTGATCTGCTGGGGCTGCTGTCCGGCATGCTGATTTTGTTGGGGGCAAAACTGGGCCGTTCACGCGGGGCGCGCAAGCCGCTTCTGTTGAGCGCAACCTTCGCCGCTCTGTGTCTGCCCAACATGGTGCGCGCACATTTTCACGACTGCGAGCCCGACAACCGCATCAATTTTGAAGAGGTATATTGCTGGTATGGTGGGATCTCCCTGGGTCAGTCGCAACTTGCACCGGAAATTATTGACGGAGCCTGGACGCTGACAGAAGAGTCAGACACGGCAGTTGGCCTGCTGTTCGGCTATCAGTTTTTGCCTCATTGGTTTGCAGAATTGGCCTATCACGATTTGGGTCAGGCCGGGTTCAGCGGGCCGGCGGCGGGTGAAGGTTCCGAGGCTGGCCTGGCTTACCGGGTGCCGTCGTTCATGCTGGGATACAATGTTGCCGAGCCGCTGGCTCCCTGGAATTTCTATCTGAAGGCCGGCATCGCCCGTATCATGAACTCCAGTACGGACGAACAAATTGAATTTGAAACCGGCTCCAGCGCGCAGTTGGCGGTTGCTGCCGGGCTGCAGTTCAACTTCAATTCCCATTGGCTGCTGCGGGTGGAAGGGCACAGCTTTGATCGCGATGCACATGTGTTTGGCCTGACGCTGGTTAGACGCGGTGGATTCATGAAATGGTCAGGCTGGTAAGTACGAGTTGTTCGGCTGCTGTGTCGGTGGAGTCAATCAGACAAAGCACGCAACGGTTTTTTGTAGGTTTGTTATTCATTCGGCGCGCGTGGATAGGCCGATGGGTGCGTTCAAAAAAATGGTAGTTTACACCAGTAATCTTCTATCTTTTTTGCCTCGCCTCACTCAAATCTGGAGGCAATCCGAACGGCTGTTGAATGAGCTGAACCCTGAACCGTTTTCTACCAAGGCCAGGCTGACCCAAAAGGGCGTGCACAACGCTTGGCCCATCGTAAAATTCCGTGTTACACGAGCTGCAAAGCAGAAGCAAGGTGGTCTAATGACAACAATAAGCTGCACCAAAAAGCTCTTCAACCTGGCCGTAACCGCTAAACGCCGATGGGCTGTATGTCTGGCAGTTTCGGCGGTTGCCTTGGGGGCGCAGGCAGAACCTATCAACCTTGAAGCCGGGCTGGACAACTGGGATATCGTCATACAGGACAACCAGTTTGACCCGGGAGGAGATGAGCGCGGATTGGGCCGCAGCAATCTGGATTTGATCGGCGACGCAGAGCATCCCATGCTGGCTACCTGGTATGACGACAACGGCACCCCCGATCTTGCGGACGACGATGAGTTTGCTTTGAGGGTCCGTTTAGGTGGCGGTAACCCGCGCAATGGTTTTGACGGCAATTTCTGGTTGGGTGTCGATGTCAACATGGACGGTGTGCTCGATGGGTTTGTCAGCGTGCAGGGTAACGGTGGCGGCGATCGGTTCAGCGGCACTGTTGCGGTTTATTCCACCGACGGGCGGGCCAATGATGCGCCCTCCACCACATCTCCAGTAGATCCGCTTGAGCTGGCAGAGCTGCTGGAAGGGGACAATTACAGTTTCAGGCCGGCTGAAGTCAGCAGCGGCTCTGGCGTTGCGGATATTCTGGACCTGTTTCTCAACGGCGCGACTGACTATTGGCTGACTTTCAAGGTGAGCTGGGCGTCACTGGCTGATGCGTTCAATCGGCTGCCGCTTAGCGGACAGGGGGGCGCGTTGATCGGCAGCATCAACGACGGCGCGGGCCTTACTCCACAAACTCCGGTCTGGTGGGTGGTCTTTACCTCTGCCCGCGGCAATCCACTTGCGGGTGATGTTGCGGGTTATCACGACCGTACCGAAAACCTCACTGCCAGCTATCTGGAGCAGGGCGCGTTTCTGCACTCGCTGAGCTTCGCGAACCTGTTCCCGGAGATCATCAGCAACGGTGGCGAAAGTGATGCGCAAGTGAGTGTGCAAGAGCGCACCACTCATGTCACCCGGGTGCAGGCGAGCGATGCCAATGGAGACAGTTTGAGTTATCGCATTGCCGGCGGTGCCGATGCTGATTTTTTTGCCATCAACAGCGTCACCGGTATCGTGACCTTTCGCAATGCGCCGCGGTTTGGCAGCCCGGAGGACAGTGACAGCGATAACCAATATGAGGTAAGCGTTGCCGTCAGTGACGGGCGCGGCGGCGAAGACCGCCAAGCCTTGAGCGTGAGCGTTTTGCCGCTTGGCATGGAGCCGAATATTGGGCAGTCCACAATCGAAGTATCTGAATCATCCCTCACCGCCAATGGATCATCTACTGTGTTGGTGACAGTCAGTGTGCGCAACGCCGAGGGTGAACTGTTTGGGCTGGGCGGGGACAGTGTGGAGCTCAGCGCAACCGCCGGAGAGCTGGACGGTGTGGCCGACCAGGGTGACGGCACTTATACCGCTACCTATACCAGCGCCACGATGGCGCAGAATGTGATCATCAGCGCCACCGTAAATGACATGCCCTTGCCCGAAGAGGTAGATGTCCGGCTGGTTGCCGGTGCCGTGGACCCTCTGCAGACGGTAATACTGATAGCAGACAATGAATTGGTGGCTGACGGCAGCTCCACCACGGACATCACCGTGCGGCTTCGGGATGCCCATGGCAACCGGATAACACGCGCCGAAGATGTGGTGGCGCTGACCGCCGATCTGGGCACTGTGGCCGAGGTAACCGCCGGTGAAAATGGCAGTTTCAGTGCTGTTTACACCGCGCCTGCAGGCTTGGACTCCAACAGTGCCGTGGCAATCATCAGTGCTCAGGTGAACGGACGCGCGGCCGGCTCGGCAGAGCTGGCGCTAAGCTATGTGCGGCCGCCCGAGCCCGAACCCGAACCCGAACCCGAACCCGAACCTGAGCCGGAACCTGAGCCGGAAC
>CAYNST010000063.1:13024-18473 GCA_964399955.1 uncultured Cellvibrionaceae bacterium
CCCGAACCCGAACCCGAACCCGAACCCGAACCTGAGCCGGAACCTGAGCCGGAACCCGAGCCGGAACCCGAGCCGGAACCCGAACCGGAACCTGAGCCCGAACCTGGGAATCCTGGCGAAAATCCGGCCAAACCGGATTCGGAGCTGGCCAAACCGCAGGTTAAAACCGCGCTGCGCGGTGCGGGCAGCGCCGACACCCTGACCCTGGCGCTGGTTCTGATGTTGGTACTGCTGACGCGGCTTGCACGGGGGGGCGTCTCCCCTCGTGCAGCGGCGGGCACAGGCCTGACTGCCGCTTTGCTGCTCCTGCCCATGGCCAGCAATGCACATTTCCATGATTGTGAGCCCGACAGCAGCATTAATTTTGATGAGGTGCACTGTTGGTATGGGGGGCTGTCGTTTGGCCAGTCCAGACTTGCCCCGGAGATCACTGCAGACCAATGGACCCTGGCAGACGAGAGCGTCAACGCCGTCGGTGTGCTGGTGGGCTATCAGTTTCTGCCCAATTGGTTTGCCGAGTTCAGCTTTCACGACCTGGGCGAGGCGCGTCTTGACGCACCGGGGGTGAGCGAAGATTCTCAACCGGGGCTCAGCTACCGGGTGCCTTCATTGATGGCGGGCTACAACCTGGCTGATCCCCTGTCCACCTGGAACCTGTTCGTCAAAGGCGGCCTGGCAAAAATAATGAACTCCAGCCGTGGTGATGAAGTAGACGTTGAGACCGGTTCCAGCGTGCAGTTGGCTATCGGAGCGGGGGTCCAGTTGAGCTTTGGTCCGCACTGGCTTTTGCGGCTGGAAGCTCAGAGCTTTGATCGCGACGCCAGCGTTTACGGCCTCACGATTGTGCGTCGTGGCGGATTCATGAAGTGGTGAACCAGCCTTGTGCTTCAGGTGGCTGGGCGAAGTGTGACTGTTCAGCGCACGCCCGATTTTGCCCGTAGCTGCGTTCAAAATGGTCACCATTCTGTCAGGAACAGGCCGTCTGGCGGTCCCCGTGTGGCGGTGAATTTGCTCGTTGGTGAGGCGGAGGAAACCGGTCGCGGTTGCGGTTTACGGGTTTCAAAAGTGCTTTTGCTCCCGCCGGAATGTAACCACGGGTTCGGCCCACTGGATTCTCAGCCCCCCACGGCCCCACCTTTGACTCAAGGACATATATGATCTATCCCCTGTTGATGCAGATCCTGCAGAGTGTGATTGCGCTGATTGTAGCTTTTTTCCTGACCAGCATGATCCAGAAAGCCTTCAGGGTCCGGGAGGACAGCAGCTGGCTTCCACCAACCTTCGTGGTGATGGCCGGCAATTTTTTGCGCTGGGCAATCTGGGTGGCGGCTGCGCTGTTGATTCTGGAGATTTTCGGGCTGCCGCTGCGGGCAATATGGGCCGGTATTCTATCTACGGCATTGATCATAGCGGTTGCGTTCTTCGCGTCCTGGAGCCTTCTCAGCAATATTCTCAGCTCCATGATTTTGATAGCCTTTTCGCGTATGCGCGTGGGCGACATTGTCGAGCTGCGTGACGTTAAACGTGACGAGTCTGGTATTCGGGGGCGCGTGGTGGATATCAACCTCTTTTTTGTGTCCATCGAGGAAGTTCAGCAGGAATCTGCGGCAGATCAGAGCCCAGCCCCGGCAGTCACGCAGATACCCTGTCACATGTTCATGTACCGGGCGACACGCTGTTGGCCGGGACATCGCACCAAGCCGCTGTCACAGGCGATGCGCGAAGAAAGTCCGGAGCTGCGCAAGCAACCGCCACATCATGGGGGCGTCTGAGTGGGCGGTCGCCGAGGGCCCAAGGGACCCACCGGTCTTTGCGCAGACGCAGTTTCCGGGGGCTGGCGGGCAAACTTGAAACAAGAGGAAAGGTAATCCGTGTTAGATGCGTCGTTGTTTCGCGTATTGGTGTTGTTTGTCGTCATGGCCCTGGTAGCGGGGGCCTTTGTGCTTTTGGGCTCGACGGCATTGGTCACCAGTTGGCCCTGCGCTTTGGCCATGATGATTGCGGCGGCGCCCTGGTTTATCTGGAATGAACGTTGTAAACGCAGACGCGGAAGCTACCACCAGTAGAAACGGGAACAAACAACCCCCTCGCTGGAGCACCGTCTCCGGCCAGCGGCACCACTAAATGAGCTGCGTTTTTTCAGCGTCTGTCGGGCTTGTGTCTGTTGTTGGTGAGGCTGGTTTTGAGCATGGGCTGCTGTGCGGGTCACCGGGCACCAAATTCCTGTTCACAGGGGATTTTTTGTCTGTGATGCACAATGTCGGCCCCAACCGCAACCAAGACAATGCACTTTCCTGGCCTGGCAAGATGTGAACCGCACTCGCCACAGAATGGAATTCCCCACATCTGGTCCGTATCCTCATGAGAACAAACTTCAGGCTGATCCACTCCATTTCCGCCCTTGAGGGCGGTTTATTGGCTATGGCCTGCCTGTCTCTGGCGCTGATCCTCATGCCTTTGCATTGGTTGTCCCGCTCCCAGGAGTTGGTGCCTCAGGACCTTGCCGTAACCCTCTACGATGACAGCTACTCGGGTGGCAAGAGTCGAGCTGGCTGGGTCGACCCCCAGTCGCAGCGTTGGTACTGTGAATTGGACGCGAACTACGCAAACCCTTACTGCAGCATGCAGGTCGCGCTGACGGACAGCTCTGGCAGAGGGTTGGATCTGTCCAAATACGAAAAAATGCGGGTGTGGGCATCGTACAGGGGCGAGGCCAGACATTTAAGAATTTATCTTCGCAGCCGAGACTCGCGCTTCTTTGACCCCAATGACACTATGACCACCAAGTTCAATTCTGTCGAGTTACCGGTCAGTGAGTTGAAAAACGGCTTGGAAGTCCGCATGAGTGACTTTTCTGTGGCCAATTGGTGGTTGGTCCAGCAGGAGATTCCGCTGGAGCACTCCCAGCCGGAGTTTGGGGATGTGGTTATCCTGGAGGTGCAGACCAGCTCTGAAGTGCGTTCGGGGCGGCACGAGATCCAGGTCGACAAGGTCGTTTGGGAGGGGCCACGCGTCGCCAAAGTCCAATTGTATCGAGCAGTCATTATTGCCTGGTCCACACTGATCTTTACGGGCTTGATCTACCGCATAACCCGCCTGAGCCTGGAGTTGAACAAAAACAAGGAGTATCAGGAACAGTTGCTGGGGATCAACAGGTTGCTGGACTTGCAGAGCCGTAAATTTGAAGACTTGGCCAAGACCGACCATTTGACCGGATTGTTAAACCGTGTCGGAATCAGAGACGCGCTCTACGAGGGCCTGAATGCCTGGAAAAAGGACCAGAAGCCGTTTTCTTTTGTGATTGTTGACATCGATAAGTTCAAGGTCATCAACGACACCTACGGCCACGATGTTGGAGACAATGTGCTTAAAAACGTCGCCCGGTTGTTCATGGATAATGTCCGTAAAACTGATTTCCTTGCCCGCTGGGGCGGGGAAGAGTTCATCCTTGTCTGCCCCAATACCACCTTGGAGCAAGCGCACCTTATAGCTGAATCGCTTCGGCAAAAATTATTTGACGCCCGTCTGTTCAACGATTTGGTGGTGACGGCCAGTTTTGGGGTGGCAACCATGATCTGCGCCGATCTGGATGATCTGTTCAAGCGAGCCGACACGGCGTTGCTTCGCGCCAAGCAGCAGGGAAGAAACCGGGTAGAGTCTGACGCCAGCTCTGCCTCCGGCCAGTACGCTAAATGGCGCTAACGAGGAACCGGCTGAGATGGGGCCGGTTAAAAGGTGGGCCGGAGCTGGATGATCTGTACCGATTTGCTCTCGACACATTTGTCAAACTTTCCATACTTCCGTGCGCGCTGCTGCCCGGGCAGTCCGTGGTACTATTCGGGCGTCCGGGTGACGGATTGAAAACAACAGAGGTGGGTGCCGGCCGTCAGCCGAATTCATGCCCCCGTAGATACCAGGCTCAGGAACTGTGCACATGAAAGACGTTGAGATGGCTTGCGAGCCGGTTGAGCTTTACAAGATCCTCAAGTTTGAGGGCCTGGTGCCGAGCGGTGGCGAGGCCAAGGCGGCCATAGATGCCGGTCAGGTGCGGGTCAACGGGGCGGTGGAGGGCCGTAAACGGCGCAAGATTCTCTCCGGCGATCTGGTTGAATTCCAGGGCGAGCAACTAAGAATGGTGCTGCGCTGAACTGCTCTCTCGTCAAGAGCAGTTGATCAGCAGCGGATTGTCGTGCGGGATGAAGCCGGCAGGGCAAGGCGCCGGTCAGGCGGCCTGTTCACATCCGCGGCCCGGCACGGCATTACCCATTTTGCTGGTTCCAGTCACCGTCAGTTGACGCGCAAACGCTTCGCAGGCATCAATATAGGCAGAGCCGGCACGGCTGCGGATAGACTGCAGGAAGGCATCAAAACGCTCCTTGACCAATACCAGCTCCACCTCGGCGGCAGATGCCCACTGCTCTGGCGCCAGCTCTGACTCTATTTCACACCAGTACAAGCGGCAGTCGGGCAGTTTGGCCTCAGCCACCCTGTTGCCCGCTGATTGATTGGCATCCAGGGTTCGATAGGCCGGTAAGCTGCCGGTGGCTCGGAAGAACTCTATAATGTTCCTCAGTGCCGGCAGTCGGCGTTCTATGTTCCAGTTGATCAGGCGTCCACAGGGGGTGCCGGACGCGGTGGGGGATTCTATAACAGCTTGCGCTTGGCCTTCTTTTGCTAGGCGTAACGCGACAATCAATCTCAAGTGATGAGTCTCCATGGGTTTTCAGTGTTGGATGTTGGTACTGACCTGCGACGGATGTCGCGTGGGGCAGCCGACCTGCGGGCAGAGATTCGGGGGCAGCGAGAAGTTCAAGATGATTCGGCTTGCTCGGATCAATGCCACGCCGGGGTCGTGGTGATCGGTTTTAAATTCAGTGTAGCAGGTGATTGGGCGAGTGCCTGCTCGGAGTGAATGAGCAGAGCATACACCATTCGCTGGAGTGCAAGGGGCATTTTATTGTTCTGGCCCGGAACTGCGGCGAGCAAACCCCTGCAGCACAGGTGGCGGGCGCCTGAATGCCTGGGCAACATGCTATCTGCCTCCAAAGCCTTCACCTCTTTGTCGCAAACTGCCGCGTCGCAGCCTTCACGCTCCACGGTAAGTCTCACCAGCCGTCCGCACCCAGGAAATATTGGGGCCAGTTGTGATCTACTGCACAAGCCATCGGTGGAAATTCGCTACAATCGCTGCGCCCGCAGCCTCATCACCTGCCATACCACGTAGTGTGGATTTATTAGCCACCCCTATGAACGGCTATTGAACCTTTCAAGGCCCGGCAAGTACGGCCCAAACATTCCGGAGAGTGATCATGAACGTATCTGCATTTATAAAATTGGGCTGGCCCAGGTGGCTGGCAGTTGCGTCGGTGTCCGCCGTCTTATCGGCCTGCGGTGGAACTACAACGCCGGGTGCTGACTCAGGCAGTTCCAGCAGTTCCAGCAGTTCCAG
>CAYNST010000064.1:0-18310 GCA_964399955.1 uncultured Cellvibrionaceae bacterium
TACATGCGCTGAAATTTACGGTTCTCGCGAGACAACTTCTTGGCGTGACGCTTAACGGCAGCCGCTGCTTTGCGCTTGCGCACGGAAGTGGGCTTTTCGTAGAACTCGCGGCGGCGAACTTCGGCCAGCACGCCTGCCTTTTCGCAAGAGCGCTTGAAGCGGCGCAGTGCGATATCAAAAGGTTCGTTTTCTTTCAGTTTTACTGAAGGCATAGGGTTACCTGTTGAATTCCTGGGTCATGTGGACCAAATGAGCGGTCCTTTTGGTTAGGGGCCGGGATTGTACGCGCAACGAACAACCGCTGCAAGAGTCAATTGAAATGCCAGACCTGAACGCCAGTGTAGCTCAATGTGCGGCCACTGCCCGCCCGGGCTTTGGTGAAAAAGGGTTGGTGTAGGCCGGCGCGCTCGCTAAGATGCGCCATTCCCGCCGTTTGACGAAACCATCACCCCTTAGGGATGCGCGCCATGCTTGTACTTGGAATAGAAACCTCCTGCGATGAAACCGGTGTGGCTCTGTACCACACGGAGCGCGGCCTGCTGGCGCACGCCCTGTATAGCCAGGTGGAGGTGCACGCCGAGTACGGCGGAGTGGTGCCGGAGCTTGCCTCGCGCGACCACGTGCGCAAACTGCTGCCCATGGTCAAGGAGCTGCTGCGCAGCGCCGGTTGCACCCCCGAGCAGGTGGAGGGCGTAGCTTACACGGCAGGCCCCGGTCTGATCGGCGCGCTGCTGGTGGGCAGTTGCGTCAGCCGCGCCCTGGCGTACGCCTGGCAGGTGCCCGCAGTGGGTGTGCACCATATGGAAGGCCACTTGCTGGCGCCGCTGCTGGAGGACAACCCGCCGGCGTTTCCCTTTGTGGCGCTGTTGGTGTCTGGCGGCCACACCCAGTTGGTGGACGTCAAAGGCATAGGCCAATATGCGCTGCTGGGAGAGTCCCTGGACGATGCCGCCGGCGAGGCCTTTGACAAGGCCGCCAAAATGCTGGACCTGGACTACCCCGGTGGCCCGCACATTGCCCGCCTGGCGGAGCGGGGCACGCCTGGCCGCTTTAAATTCCCACGGCCAATGACCGACAGGCCGGGGCTGGACTTCAGCTTCAGCGGCCTGAAAACCTTTACCCTGAATACCGTCACCGAGCACGCCCAGGCTGACGGCCTGCCGGATGAGCAAACCTGTGCCGACATCGCCTGGGCCTTTCAGGATGCCGTGGCCGCCACCCTGGTGATCAAGTGCAAGCGCGCGCTGGAGCAGACCGGGCGCCAGCGGTTGGTGATTGCCGGCGGCGTGTCCGCCAATGTGCATTTGCGCCAGCAGTTGACCCGGGCGCTGGCCAAGCTCAACGCCCAGGTGTTTTACGCCCGCAACGAGTTCTGTACCGACAACGGCGCCATGATTGCCTTTGCCGGCGCCCAGCGTTTGCGGGCCGGGCAGACCGAGCCGCTGGCGGTGAATGTGTTCCCGCGCTGGAACATGGAAGCCTTGCCCGCCATTGCCGGGGGCCGCTGAATGGATAGGGTGTTTATCAGAGAGCTGCGCGTGGATACGGTCATTGGTATCTACGACTGGGAGCGCAAGGTGCGGCAGACGGTGAGCTTTGATCTGGATATGGCGTTTGATATTCGCCAGGCGGCGGCCACCGACGACATCCGCTTTACCCTCAATTACAAGAGCGTCAGCGACCGCATCATCGAGTATGTCAGCGGCCAGCAGTTTTTGCTGCTGGAGGCCATGGCCGAACGGGTGGCGGAGTTGATCATGCGCGAATTTGCAGTGCCCTGGGTGCGCCTTACCCTGCACAAACCCGGCGCGGTGCCCCAGGCGCGGGATGTGGGCGTGGTGATTGAGCGCGGTGAACCATAGTGGCGCAGGTGTATCTGGGGCTGGGCTGCAACCGGGACACGCCTGCGCGCTTGCAGGCAGGGCTCACGGCGCTGGCGCAGCGCTTTGGCACCTTGAACCTGTCACCGGTGTACGAGAGTGAGCCGGTGGGCTGCGGCGGTGGCAATTTTTTGAATATGGTGGTGGGTCTGAACACGGCACTTGAGCCGCCCGAACTGCAAAAGATTCTGCGCAATATTGAACGGGCCAATGGCCGCCGGCGCACCAACCTTGGCAGCAGCGCGCGCACTCTGGATATTGACATTCTGGCCATGGGCAACCGGGTTGGAAGCTTTGACGGCGTGTGCCTGCCAAGGCCGGATATTACGCAGCACGCCTTTGTACTGCGCCCCTTCAGTGAACTTGCCCCCAACTACCTTCATCCCCTTGAGCAGCAAACCCTGGCCCAGTTGTGGGCTTGCTTTGACAGGTGCGGGCAGAAGCTCTGGCCGGTGGATTTCTCCTGGCAGGGGCAGCGTATTTCGTCAACTGGCTGAGGTTCAGGCTCCGCCCCGGCGAGTTTTTTGGCCGCTGCTCGAACTTCAAAAACCAACCTATTCCGCTGTGGGGTAAGTGGTCTTCAGGGACTGCACCGCATGAATGCGGCGATTGTGCAGTTGCTCGCCCAGCGCTTTGCCGCTGTAGCCTTCCTGCAGCAAATCCTTTGGCGCAATTTGCAGGCAGGCCTGGTGGGCCTGGCGCAAATACTCTGTTTGCGGATAATCGCGCGCTTCAAAGCCGCTGCGGCCGCGGGCATCGGCTTCGCAGCACAATAAAAACTGGGCGAAGCGCTCCGGGCGACGCCAGGCGTCAAGGTCGTCCAACAGTTTCACCACCGTGCTGGCTTTTAGCTGCAGTGCCCTATGGCAGTGGGTATGGTATTGGGCGACGGCCAGGGCCAGGTCCCTGAAGCTGTTAGGGACGGCAAGGCGCTGGCACAGGGCCTTGATCAACGGCAGGCTGCGCTGCTCGTGGGCGATGTGACGCGGCAGCCTGTCCGCAGGCGTTTTGGCCTTGCCCAGGTCGTGCACCAGGGTGGCAAAGCGCACCTCGGGGCTGGGGCTCAAGAGGCAGGCCTGCTGCAGGGCCATCAGAGTGTGCAGGCCGCTGTCCACCTCCGGGTGATGCTGCGCCGGTTGCGGCACCCCGAACAGGTCGTCCACCTCCGGCATGATGCGCGCAAGCGCGCCGCAGTTGCGCAGGGTGGTGATAAACACCTGTGGGTCCCGCTCGCACAATGCACGGGATGTTTCTTTCCAGATGCGTTCGGGCACCAGGTGGTCCACTTCCCCTTCCTCCACCATCTGCTGCATCAGCGTTTGCGTCTCCTGCGCCACATCAAACCCCAGGTGGTGATAGCGGGCAGCAAAACGCGCCACCCGCAGTATGCGCACCGGGTCTTCGGTGAAGGCGGCAGAGACATGACGCAACAGGCGGTTCTCCAAATCGCGCTGCCCGCCGTAGGGGTCAATGATGCGCCCCTGCTCATCCTCCGCCATGGCATTGATGGTCAGGTCCCGGCGCACCAGGTCGTCTTCCAGCGTCACGCTGGGGTCGGCAAAAAAATTGAAGCCGGTGTAGCCTGGGCCGGTCTTGCGCTCAGTGCGCGCCAGGGCGTATTCCTCGTGGGTGCGGGGGTGCAAAAAAACCGGGAAATCCTTGCCCACCGGGCGGTAGCCGAGCCGGGTCATGGCCTCGGGCGTGGCGCCCACCACCACCCAGTCTTGTTCGCTGACCGGGTAGCCCAATAATTTGTCGCGCACCGCGCCACCCACGGCATAAATTTGCATCTTGACCTCTTCAGATTTTTGCAACACACTTCCGGCGGTATTGCTTTTTTAACTTTCGGTGTTTTATTGCGCATGATACACAACCTGCACGGCTCACATTGCATGTCTGTTCGCCCGGCTTCCACGGCGGTGCGGCAGGTGCGCGTGTGGCGCCTGGTGGCGCGTGTGATCACTGCGGAGGATAAACGCTGAGGAACAGTTGTAAAATTCCATAGTATTTTGAGGCCGCAGTGTAAAAACTGCGGCTTTTTTTGTTTCTGGCTGCAGGTTTTCGCTTCGGTTAAGGATTTTAACCAGGAGAAGTGTCATGCAGACGGCCAGCGCCTATTGTCTGGTGGTATTGATTTGGTCCACCACCCCCTTGGCAATAAAACTCAGTAACAGCAGTCTTACCTTTGTCAGTGCCATTACCCTGCGTCTGCTGTTGGCGCTGGTGATTTGTTATGCCTTGCTGTGGGTTTTACGCCGGCCACTGGTGGCAAGACCTGCAGACTGGAAAGTATTCATTGCCAGTGGCCTGGGGTTGTTTCCCAATATGCTGTTGGTCTACTGGGCCGCGCAGCATATTCCCTCGGGTTTAATGTCGGTGATCATGGGCAGCCATCCGTTTTTTGTGGGGCTGGTGTCCTGGCTGGCGTTAAAAGAAAACCCGTTCACCGCCGCCCGGGCGCTGGCGCTGCTGTGTGCGCTGGCGGGTCTTGCCGTTATTCAATGGGGCCAGATGCAACTGGGCGCCGAGGCCGCGCTGGGTGTGCTGGTGATGTTGTTGGTGTGCGTCATCTGGGCGGTCAGCGTGGTGGCGGTAAAAAAATACGGCGTGGATGTGGACCCGCTGCGCCAGGGCACCGGCAGCTTGTTGGTGGCGGTGCCGTTTTTGTTGCTCAGTTGGTACTTTCTGGACGGCCAGATTCCTGCTCAGGTGGATCAGGCGTCTTTGATGGGAGTGGGTTATCTGGTATTGGCGGGGTCTGTGGTGGGGCATACGCTGTATTTTTACGTATTGCGTAACTACAGCGTCAGCACCGTCTCCATGATTACTCTGATTACGCCGATCATGGCCATTGGCTGGGGGCGCTTGTTTGCCGACGAGGCCTTGAGCCTGCAGTCCATTTTGGGAGCGCTGCTTATTCTGTTGGCGCTGGGGATTTATCAAGGTATTTTCCGGCAGTTGCTGAACTGGGCCGGCCGACGAAGGATTGCGCCGGTTAAGCAGAAAAGCCTGGCGGCACCTGAGCAACCCTAAGAGGTGAACCATTTCGTGTGCGGTTATTTTGCAAAGCAGTTTCGTTTTGCCGAGGAGGACGCCCTGCTGGCAGCGCTGCAGTTGCCGCTGGGTTACCCCGAGGGGCAGTGGTATCAACGCACTTTGGTGCCCGGCGTGATCACCGCCGGGCAGGGTGGTTATGAGGTGTCGGAAGCGCTTTGGTGGTATGCCCTGCGCAATGAAGGCGGCCGCTGGTTGCCGAACGAAAAAATCACCAGCTTCAATGCCCGCAATCTGGACAGCCCTCTGTGGCGCGACGCGGCACAGAGTCGGCGGGGCATTGTGATAGCCACGGAGATCGGCGAGGCCGAGGGGCGGGACCGCTATCTGATGCGCAGCAGCCAGCCGTTGGTGATGGGTGTGCTCTACAAGGACTGGCAGCTGGCAGGCGGCGCTGGTTGCCGCTCCATGGCGCTGATTACCCGGCCGCCGCACCCACGCTTCAGCCGCTATCACAGCAAGTCCATTCCTTGTTTTTTGCCCCTGGATGTCGACTTCATCAAGAGTTGGCTGGACCCGCAGTTGCCGGCCAGTGACGCCATCAAGGCGCTGCTGGATCAGCCAAGGATTTATGCCGACCTGCAAGTCACCCAGGTCAAAACCTACAAGCGCGCAGAACCCTTGGCCGAGGCGCAAAGCTTGCCGGCCGACTAACCGGCCGCAGCGCGCACCAGGGCGTAGGCTTCCAGCGCTTCGGCACGGGCCTGGCCGTGCTCCACGATGGGGTAGGGGTAGTCCAGCCCCAGACGCACATCAGCCTGCTCCAGCACCTCGACGGGTGCCTCCCAGGGTTTATGCAGGTATTTTTTGGGCAGCCCGGCAAGCTCCGGCACCCAGCGGCGCACGTAATCCCCCTGCGGGTCAAATTTCTCTCCCTGCAGTACCGGGTTGAATACGCGAAAGTAAGGCGCCGCATCTGCGCCGGAACCCGCCACCCACTGCCAGCCAAAGGCGTTATTGGCCAGATCTGCATCCAGCAGGGTATCCCAAAACCACGCGGAGCCCTCGCGCCAGTTGATGCGCAGGTGTTTGCACAGGAAGGAGGCCACCACCATGCGAATGCGATTGTGCATCCAGCCGGTGTGCCATAGCTGGCGCATGCCGGCATCCACCAGGGGGTAGCCGGTTTGCCCGCGGGTCCAGGCGCTGAAGTCTTGCTGGCTCTGGCGCCAGGGGAAGGCGCCAAATTTGGGGTTGAAGGGTTTGCTGGGCAGGTCGGGGAAATAACGCAACAGGTAGTAGCTGAAGTCGCGCCAGGCCAATTGCCGCAGAAACGGCTCCGCCGCCTGGCGGTTGCTGGAAAACGCCGTGTCCACCGCCTGCCAGACCTGCCAGGGGCTGATCTCGCCGTGGGCCAGGTGGGGAGACAAGCGGGAGGTGCCATCTACTGCAGGCCGGTCGCGGCACTCGTCGTAGTTTGCCACCACCTCGTCCAGGGTGCGCTGCAGCGCGGCCTCGGCGCCGGCAAAACCCGGTTGCCACAGAGCCTCGAACGGCTTGGCCCAATTGGGCCGGGTGGGCAGCAGTTGCCATTGGGCGAGGGTGTCGCTGCCCAGCCTGTTGGGCACAAAATTGAATTTCAGGGCTCTGGTGCTGAAGGGAATGGAGCACAGCTTCTGGCAGTGACGGTAATAAGCACTGAACACTTTGAACGGCGTGCCCTGGTTGGTGCGGATGTATTCCGGCTCGTACAGCAGGCGCCCGCTGTAGCCCTTGCAGCTGATGGATCTGGCCTCCAGTTGTTTCTGCAACTGATGCTGTTGCTCTGCCAGGTCCGGCTCGTAGGCCCGGCTGAAATACACCGCCTCGGCTTTGAGGGTTTTTGCCAGCTCCAGCAATACCGTCACCGGGTTGCCGCGCCGCAGTATCAGTTGACCACCCTGTTCCTCAATGGCCTTCTGCAGGCGCTCCAAACTCTGATGCAACCACCATTTTTTAGCCGCACCGGGGCTCCAGTCCGCCTTTTCATCAAGGATGAATACCGGCACCACTTGAGCGTGGTTGTTGATGGCGGCACTGAGGGCGGGGTGGTCCTGCAGCCGAAGGTCGGCGGTAAACCAGAAGATGGCGGTCATTCAGGGGCGCTCCGTGCAACAACAAGTAGTGCCCGTCATTACGCGGTAGTAGCTGGTCAAGATCAAGGGTAAATTTTGCGGCCCTCCCTGCCGCCGTCCGCATTGGGCCGTTGCATTGCGTGAGGCCTGGCAGGCGCCAGCGGGCCCCTCCTGACGCTGACAGGGTGGGGCCCGGTGGTCGGGCTGGGCAATTCCAGGGGCTAGGAGGGCGCCTTGCTTTGCGGCGGGCAATGGAAGCTCTGAATGGTTTTGTCGTCCCGAACGGAGTGCAGGTGCACATCAAAACCCCAAAGGCGATGCACGTGTTTGAGTACATCCAGGGTAGAGTCGCCCAGAGGCTGGCGATTGAACTGCTGGTGATGCAGGGTGATGGAGCGGTCGCCGCGCACATCCACTTCAAAAATCTGAATGTTCGGTTCGCGGTTGCCCAGATTGTACTGTGCCGACAGCGCCTCGCGCACGGCGCGGTAGCCCTGCTCGTCGTGAATGGAAGCCACTTCAATTACCGGCTTCTCGTCGTCGTCCAGAATGGAGAACAGCTTCAGGTCGCGAATGACTTTGGGGGACAGAAACTGCAGAATGAAGCTCTCGTCCTTGAAGTTGCGCATGGCAAAATGCACGGTTTCCAGCCAATCACTGCCGGCAATGTCCGGAAACCAGTGCTTGTCTTCCTCGGTGGGGTTTTCACACATGCGCCGCAGGTCGGTGAAGATGGCAAAACCCAGGGTGTAGGGGTTGATGCCATTGAAGTAGGGGCTGTCATAGGACGGCTGATAAATAACGCTGGTGTGGGATTGCAGAAACTCCAGCATAAAGCCCTCGGTCACCAGGCCGCGGTCGAACATTTCGTTAAGCAAGGTGTAGTGCCAGAAGGTGGCCCAGCCTTCGTTCATTACCTGGGTTTGGCGCTGCGGGTAAAAGTACTGGGCAATCTTGCGCACTATGCGCAGGATTTCGCGCTGCCAGGGCTCCAGCAACGGGGCTTTCTTTTCCATGAAGTACAGCAGGTTTTCCTGTGGCTCGGAGGGGAAGCGAGCGGTCTTGCGTTGTTTTTTGTCGGTTTCGTCAATGGGAATGGTGCGCCACAAGTCGTTCACCTGGCGCTGCAAATACTCTTCGCGCTCCTTCTGCCGCTCTTGTTCCTCATGGGCAGAGATAGGGTAGGGGCGTTTGTAGCGGTCTACGCCGTAGTTCATTATGGCGTGGCAGGAATCCAGTATGCTCTCTACCGCCTCAACGCCGTGCTTCTCTTCACACTCAGCAATATAGTTTTTGGCAAATACCAGGTAGTCGATGATGGACGATGCATCCGTCCAGGACCGGAACAGGTAGTTGCCTTTAAAAAAGGAGTTGTGCCCATAACAGGCATGGGCGATCACCAAGGCCTGCATGGTCATGGTGTTTTCTTCCATGAGATAGGCAATGCAGGGGTTGGAATTGATAACTATTTCATAGGCCAGGCCCATTTGCCCGCGCTTGTAAGACTGCTCCACGTTCAAAAACTGCTTGCCATAGGACCAATGGTTGTAGCCCAGCGGCATGCCTACCGAGGCGTAGGCGTCCATCATCTGCTCAGAGCTGATGACCTCTATCTGGTTGGGGTAGGTGTCCAGTCTGAACTCTTTGGCGATCTCGGCAATGGCTTTGTCATAGGCTTCGACCAGTTCAAAGCTCCACTCCGAGGTAGTGGAAATGGGGTTAGCAGCCAGGCTCATTTACGCGACCTTTTTCTGAAACAGTTGCCGGAACACCGGGTAGATATCGCCCACGTCCATCAGCTGGCGCATGGCGAAGGTCTCCGGATAATCCTCTGCCACTTTTTGATAGGACTCCCACAAAGCCTGATGTTCCCGCGTGGTAATTTCAATGTAGGAGAAATATTGCAGTTGCGGCATCAAACGCTCGGTTAACAATTTATAGCAAATGCTGGAGTCATCGTTCCAGTTGTCTCCATCAGACGCCTGCGCGGCGTAGATGTTCCAGTGCGACGCGGGGTAGCGGTCGGTGATGATGTCGTCGGTCAGGCGCAGGGCACTGGAGACAATGGTGCCGCCGGTTTCGCGGCTGTAGAAAAACTCCTGCTCGTCCACCTCCTTGGCGCTGGTGTGGTGACGAATGAACACTACCTCGGTGTGCTCGTAGCTGCGCTGCAGGAACAGGTACAGCAACATGAAGAAGCGTTTGGCAATGTCTTTGGTGGCCTGGTCCATGGAGCCGGACACATCCATGATGCAGAACATGACGGCCCGTGAACGCGGCACTGGCTGTTTGACGTGCAGGTTGTATTTAAGGTCAAAGTCGTCCAGCCAGGGCACGCGCTTGATGCGTTTTTTCAGCGCTTCAATTTCTTTTTCAACTTCACGCAGACGCGCCACATCCAGTGGCAGAACGGCGTCGGCCAGCTCTGCCGCCTCGGCCTCCAGCAGCTTCAACTGGCGGCGCTTGCCACCGGTCAGGGCAATGCGGCGAGCGTTGGCTGCACGCAGAGAGCGCACAATATTGACCTTGCCGGGGCTGCCCTCGTTGGAGAAGCCCGCCCGCTGCAGTTTGTACTCGGAGTCGGAGGCCAGCTGGCGCTTGACCAGGTTGGGCAGCGCCAGATCCTCGAACATGAAGTTCAGGAACTCTTCCTGGGTGATGTTGAAGGCAAATTCGTCCATGCCCTCGCCGCTGTCACTGGCATTGCCCTTGCCGGCGCCACCGCCACCGCCCTCCGGACGTTTGATGCGATCGCCGGAAACAAACTCGCGGTTGCCTGGCAAGACGCGGCTGCGCAGGCCACCGTTGCCGTGGTTAAACACCGGCTCACTGATATCCTTGGTGGGGATGCTGATTTTTTCCCCAACGTGAATATCGGTAATCGAGCGCTTGTCGATGGCCTCCGAAACCGCTTTCTTGATGTGTTGGCGGTAGCGCTCCAGAAACCTTTGCCGGTTAATGGTGCTTTTGTTTTTTGCGTTCAACCTACGGTCAACTATGTAGCTCACGCAGTACTCCTCATCAGTGGTGTCTTTACTGGGATTTGCGCACGCGCAGATACCATTCAGACAACAGGCGCACTTGTTTCTCCGTATAGCCGCGCTCAATCATGCGGGCAACAAAATCCTCGTGCTTTTTCTGATCCTCTTTAGAGGACTTGGCACTGAAGGAAATCACCGGCAGCAGGTCCTCGGTGTTGGAGAACATTTTTTTCTCGATGACCGCACGCAGTTTCTCGTAGCTGGACCAGGTTGGGTTGTTGCCGTTGTTGTTGGCCCGCGCCCGCAGCACAAAGTTGACGATCTCGTTGCGGAAGTCCTTGGGGTTGCTGATGCCGGCCGGTTTTTCGATTTTCTCCAGTTCCTCGTTCAAGGCGCCGCGGTCCAGGATTTCCCCGGTTTCCGGGTCGCGGTATTCCTGATCCTGAATCCAGAAGTCGGCATAGGTCACGTAGCGGTCAAAGATGTTTTGTCCGTACTCGGCGTAGGACTCCAGATAGGCCGTTTGAATTTCTTTGCCGATAAAGCTCACGTAGCGCGGCGCCAGGTATTCCTTGATGAAGGCCAGGTAACGGGTGGCCACTTCTTCTGCAAACTGTTCCTGCTCAATCTGTTGTTCAAGTACATACAGCAGGTGCACAGGGTTGGCAGACACTTCAGTGGAATCAAAATTGAATACACGGGAGAGGATCTTGAAGGCAAAGCGCGTGGACAGGCCGCTCATGCCCTCGTCAACGCCGGCGGCGTCGCGGTACTCCTGCATGGATTTGGCCTTGGGATCCGTGTCTTTAAGATTCTCGCCGTCGTAGACCCGCATCTTGGAGAACAAATTGGAGTTTTCCGGCACCTTCAAGCGCGACAACACGCTGAACTGGGCCAGCAGCTTGAGGGTGTCCGGCGCGCAGGGGGCTTGGCGCAGTGAGCTGTGCTGCAGCAGTTTTTCATAAATCTTGATTTCTTCCGACACGCGCAGGCAGTAGGGCACCTTGACGATATAGACCCGGTCGATGAAAGCTTCATTGTTTTTGTTGTGTTTGAACGCCTGCCATTCGGATTCGTTGGAGTGAGCCAGCACAATGCCGTCAAAGGGGATGGCGCCCAAGCCTTCGGTGCCGTTGAAGTTGCCCTCCTGGGTGGCCGTCAGCAGTGGGTGCAGCACCTTGATGGGTGCCTTGAACATTTCCACAAACTCCATGATGCCTTGGTTGGCGCGGCATAAACCGCCGGAAAAGGCGTAGGCGTCCGGGTCGTTCTGTGGGAAGTCTTCGAGTTTGCGGATGTCCACCTTGCCCACAAGAGACGAGATATCCTGATTGTTTTCGTCACCCGGCTCGGTTTTGGCAATCGCCACCTGATTGAGGATGGACGGGTAAACCTTGACCACGCGAAACTCGCTGATGTCGCCGCCGTATTCCTTGAGGCGCTTTGCGGCCCAGGGTGACATCAAGGTTTTGACATAGCGGCGGGGAATGCCAAAATCTTCTTCAAGAATGGCGCCGTCCTCTTCCGGGTCAAACAGGCCCAAGGGCGATTCAAATACCGGCGAACCCTTGATGCAATAGATGGGTTGTTTTTCCATCAGGCTTTTTAGTTTTTCTGCCAGGGACGACTTGCCGCCGCCTACCGGGCCCAGCAGATAGAGGATTTGTTTCTTTTCTTCCAAGCCCTGGGCGGCGTGGCGAAAATAGGAGACGATCTGCTCTATGGCTTCTTCCATGCCATAAAATTCTTCAAACACCGGGTAGCGTTTGATGATCTTGTTCGAGAAAATCCGGCTGGCGCGCGAGTCGCGGGCAGTGTCTACCAACACCGGTTCACCTATGGCCAGCAGCATGCGCTCGGCGGCGGTTGCGTAAACAGCCCGGTCCGACTTGCACAGCTCCAGGTACTCCTGAATCGACATTTCCTCCTGTTGAGTCGCTTCGAATCTTTGACGGTAGTGGCTGAAGATCGACATATGAAAGACTCCTCAAAAAAACGGCATGAATCTGGCGCATGAACTGGCTGAAGCGGGTCTCTGACGGGCAAGGGCTGCCCCATGTCTTGCAGCACAGGTTCTTATAACCCTATTGCTAATCATAGACCTTGAAAGCGTGCGCGATGGTATATTTATTAGAATTTGACGAATCGCTGATGAGTGTTTGGACTGGCATTGTTTTGTTCCAGTTCCATTGATTACCGGTGCTTTTTTCATACGGTAAACCTCGGGTTCCAGCTCTGTCAGACGGCTTTATACAAGAAACAAGCCAAGCACTTGCAGAGTGATTGCCTGCAGGTAAAACCGGGAGACCTGCGTTGATCACATGAACAAAATACGGGATAAAAGCTTTAAAATACAAGCTTTTCCGTTAATTGTTGGCGGGCTTGAGTAATGCGTCCGGCCCAGGCGGGCACGGCGGTGAAAGCAAAGCGGGCGAGGGCGGGGCGCATGCCCTCTGGCCGGCCTGCGGGGCGGCCGGGTAACATCAGCTTCGGCGTGGCAGGCTCTGGCCGGTTATGGCGCCACGGGTTGAACAGCGGCTGGCGAGCGCGCCGGCCTCAATGGGTGCGGGCAATCATATAGGCGGACAGGTCCCGTAGTAAATCGGCCCGTTCGTCGTACCGCTGCAACGCCTCCAGGGCACTTTGGTGCAACTCCTGCGCCTTGGCACGCGCGCCGTCCAGCCCCAGCAAGGAGACGTAGGTCGGTTTGTTGCGAACCAGGTCCGCGCCCTGGCGCTTGCCCAGGGTCTGAGTGTCGGCAACCACATCCAGAATGTCGTCCTGCACCTGAAACGACAAACCGATGGCATTGGCGTAGTGCCGCAGGGGCTTGAGCGCGGTGGCGTCCGTCTGGCCTGCGGCTACCGCGCCCATTACCACAGCGGATTCAATCAGGGCGCCGGTCTTGTGGCTGTGCATGCGCGCCAGCTGGTCCAGGCTGGGGGTTGTATTTTGTGCTGCCAAATCAATGGCTTGTCCTGCAACCATGCCGGTTGCACCAGCCGCCCGAGCCAATTCCTGTATCAGGGCCACCACGGTCGCCGGCGGCGCATTCAGTTGCGCCAGGGTCTCAAATGCCAGGCATTGCAAGGCATCTCCCGCCAAGATCGCCGTGGCCTCGTCAAAGGCAATGTGACAGGTGGGTTCACCGCGCCGCAGGTCGTCATCGTCCATGGCGGGCAGGTCGTCGTGAATGAGGCTGTAGGCGTGAATGCACTCGACCGCGCAAGCGGCGGCGTCTACCGCAGGGGACTCCGCCTTGCCGCCCACGGCCACCGCGCTGGCATAGGTCAGTATCGGGCGCACCCGCTTGCCTCCGCGCAACAGGCCATAGGTCATGCATTGCAATAACCGTTCGCCGTCGGGTACCCGGGGGGGGAGGGTGTTGGCAAGATTCTGGTCTGCGCGCTTGCGGTAGAGCGCAACAAACTGCTTCAGCTGTGGGCTCATCATTGGTTGTCTTCAGCTTCCTCAAAGGGCACGGACTCCAAGCCGTCAGCCGAGCCCAGCAGCACAGCCACTTTTTGTTCTGCGGCTTGCAGCATCTCCTGGCACTCACGCGTGAGCCGAATACCTTGTTCAAACGACTTCAGGGACTGCTCCAGGCTTAGATCGCCGCTTTCCAGTGATGCAACTATGGCTTCCAGCTCGCTTAGGGACTTCTCGAACTCTATTGGCTTTTTACGTGTGGCCATTCATGTCTCTCCTACAGTGTCGCAACACTACCTAAGGCCCCCAGAGCGGTCAATCAAAAGATGCTTGCAGTGCCATAACCCTGGCTGCGCTCTGTTCTGGGGCGCACTGCACCAGAGTGGACGCGCTGGCTGCCCCAGGGCGGCATGGCCGCCAGGCTAAATTCCCGCTGCTTTGCCGGTTTGTGTCTAGACTTACAACATCCAATTGGAGTGCTTGTAGATGAATGTGTTAAGCGCCTTGCTGGCAGCAAAACGGGAGACCCCTGCGTGGATCTAGCAACCCTCGTGGGTGTGGTGGGCACCGTTGCGCTGATCGTGGTCTCCATGCTGTTAACTGGAGAGGTTGGCATTTTTGTCAATGTGCCTTCGCTGGTGATTGTCGTGGGCGGCACCATCTTCGCGGTTATGGCCAAATATGGCCTGGGCCAGTTCTTGAGCGCCGGCAGGGTGGCAGCCAAAAGCTTTGTGGTGAAGACCCTAGACCCTAATGAACTGATCGACGAACTGGTGCGCCTGGCGGACGAGGCGCGCAAGGGCGGGTTGCTGTCACTGGAGGGCAAGGAGGTCAGCAGTAATTTTTTGCAACGCGGCATACAGCTCTTGGTGGACGGCCACGACCCGGAGGTGGTCAAGGCGTTGCTGTCGCGCGACAAACTGCAGGCGCAGCGCCGCCACAACGTGGGCGCATCCATTTTTTCCTCCATGGCGGATGTGGCGCCATCCATGGGCATGATTGGTACCTTGGTGGGTCTGGTATCCATGCTGGCCAATATGGACGACCCCAAAGCCATTGGCCCGGCCATGGCGGTGGCATTGCTGACAACCTTGTACGGTGCGCTCATTGCCAACGGTATCTGCGGTCCTATTGCCGGCAAATTGAAGCTGCGCGCTGAAGAAGAGGCCATGAACAAGAACCTGATCATCGACGCGCTGATGGCGGTTCAGAACGGTCAGAACCCACGCATCATCGACTCGATGCTGCGCAACTATTTGCCCGAAGGCAAGCGCGAAATAGTTGATACCTGAGATGGCCGCACGTGACTGACGAAGAAGAACAACAGTGCGACTGCCCAGTAGGCATCCCGGCGTGGATGGCAACCTTTGCCGACTTGATGGCGCTGTTGATGTGCTTCTTCGTGTTGCTGTTGTCCTTCTCGGAAATGGACGCCATGAAATTCAAGCGCCTGGCAGGCTCCATGGCGCAGGCGTTTGGCGTTCAGGCAGAGTGGAACGTCAACGAGGTGCCCAAAGGCACCAGCATCATTGCCCAGGAGTTCAGCCCCGGCCGCCCCGAGCCCACGCCCATCAATGAGATTTGGCAGAGCACGGACGACACCACGCAGATGTCGCTGGAGGTCAATTGCGCTCAGGAATACGACATCCAGCAGGGCGAAGATGCCCTGGAAACAGGCGCACAGGCGCGGGTCAAGCAGCTGGTGGACGAACTGGTCAGGGAGACCGAGGCCCATGCCCATCGCCTGGCGAGCGCCTTGCAGGCACAGATCCTTGCCGGGCAGATTGAGGTGGAAACCCGCGGCCGAAAGATTATTGTGCGCATCCGCGAGAAAGGCTCATTTGCCTCCGGCTCGGCGGATCTGGAGCCAGGGCTGCGCGACGTCATGGACGAAATACGTGGCGTACTGGCGCAGCAGCCCGGCCGCATTCTGGTGCAGGGCCACTCGGACGACATTCCCATCAGCACCCAGCGTTTTCGCTCCAACTGGGACTTGTCCGCTGCACGGGCAGTGTCTGTGGCGCATGAGCTGATGCGTGGGGGCCGTCTGCAGCCCAGCCGGTTTGAGGTTTCCGGCAAGGCCGACACCCAGCCTTTGGCGTCCAATACCAGTGCGGCTGCCCGCGCCCGCAATCGGCGGGTGGAGATAGTGATAGAGCAAAGCTTGACGGACGCCGTCTCTGAAGAGGACAAGGCGCTGCTGCAGAGCAGCGAAGGTGAAGATGTGCTGCGCGAGCTGAAAATTGAACCCAAGTACCTGTTTGAGCTGCAACCGGATGAAATCTTCTAGGTGATGAATGAAAACCGACAAGCGACGTTACTTCAGAATTCATGATTGTATGGGACTCAGCTACCATCGACTGGGCCGCGCCAGCAATGAAGACATACCCCCGCCGGCGGGGGACCTGCTGGGTTTGTTGACGGCGCAGGACGAGGCGATACAGCAACTGCTGAAGTTGAGTGAGGGTCAGCCGGAGCTTGCGCGGCTGGCCAGTACACTCAAGCACAACCAGCACCGTATCAACACGCAGCTGGCGCTGGACAACGACCTGATGCGGCGCTTGGCGCACCGCTTGCGCGACGTCAGCATCAGCGCCTGTGGCGTGGCGTTTGCCAGCGACGCCGCGATAGATGCCGGCACCAAGTTGCAGCTTTCTCTGGAGTTGTTGCCCGGGGACCAAACCGTGCGCAGCAAAGGCACGGTAGTGGGGTGCGAGCCTATCGGCTCCGGCTTTTACTGGAGAGTCGAATTTTACGACATGCACGCGGTAGCGCAGGAAACGCTGATACAGCACATAGTGCAAAGGCAATTTGCCCAGCTGAAAATGGCGCGCAGTCACCAGGCGCTGAAGCTTGTCGATTGACTTCCAGTCAAGGGCCGAATATATAAAACGCGATTTCTTAGAAGCAATTGGTATTAAATCGTCACTTGACTGTCAGGCTCCAGCGCATAGTATTGAATATATGCGTCTTTCTTTGTTTGAGGAGGTCTGCCTTCAATATCTTCGGTAAAAGTACGGCCGAAATACGCCGCCAAAAACTCGCCCGCCCGTTTGCGCATCCGGCTGCGGTATCCACTCCGCATCCGTCCGACAAATTCTCGCAACAACGCTTTTCAAAACCCCGCCTGGCTTGCCATCGCGGGGTTTTTCGTTATGGGGGCCGCGCAGAGCCCAGCGTCTTGCGCTATACCCGCAAATTGTCCAATGCTTAGGTTATGACAATGGAACCCAGGATACTGAGGCTTAACATGGCGGGGCAGCCCATTGAGTGGCTCAACTGGAAGCAGGGCGTCTGTTTATACGCACGAGATCTGGTGGCTTGGACACTGGGCGGTGTGGTGCGACAGGTTAAGGGCGGGTATTCGCGTTCGGGCAAACGCACGGTCATGCATCTTCCGGCCATCATGGCCTGCGACGGCCAGCGACTGGCCCCGGTGCTGCGCAACCCGCCCCTCAGCAACAGCGCACTGTTTCATCGCGACAACTTCCAGTGCCTGTATTGCGGCGACTATTTTGCCGCAGAGCTGCTGTCTCGCGACCACGTCATGCCTACCAGCCGAGGCGGCGCCGACCGCTGGGAAAATGTGGTGGCGGCCTGTAAGCGTTGCAACCAGCGTAAGGGCAACAGTTTGCTCAGCGAGATCAATATGTCTTTGCTGGCGCTGCCGTACCGGCCGAATGTCTATGAATACCTGGCCTTGACCAACAGCCACCGCATTCGCGGTGATCAAATGGAATATCTCAAGCCGCGCTTTGACCGCTATGCTCAGCCCAAACAATGCATGGCGAGGTTTGTGCGCCAAGCGGGTTGATCTGCTTGGCGCCGCCCGCCCTTAGCGTCTGCACGCGCTTACCAAGCCCGCCGGTTTCTTTAACCACACTGCGATCTATGCCATCATAAACGGCCTCATTCGGCAACTCTAAGTGTGCGTTCATGAATAAAGTAGAAGTGGCTTTCAAAACTCGAGCAAACCTGGGGGAATGCCCCCGCTGGGATTCAACAAAGCAATGCCTTTACTGGGTTGATATTAACGAAGGGCAGTTGCACCGCTTTGATCCGGCCACTGGTGAAGACCAGTTTTTGCAGTTTGACGAAGAAATAGGCTGTTTCAGCCTGCGTGCCCAGGGCGGTTTTCTGCTGGCCATGCGCAGCGGCTTTCACACCATTGACGGCTGGAGCACCGAGCGCACCTTTATTGCCGATCCCGAAGCCCACATGGAAAAAAACCGTTTCAATGACGGCCGTGCAGACGCTCGCGGGCGCATGTTCGCAGGTACGGTCTACCCGCCCAAGGACTATGGCGGCGCCAGTATTTATTCACTCTCTGCCGACGGCAGCGTAAAAACCTGGGTGAAAGACCTGCTTACGGCCAACGGTATTGCCTTCAGCCCGGACAATAAAACCTTTTATTACGCCGATACGCCCAGCCACGCCATCACCCATTGCGATTACGATTTGGACACCGGCAGCGTGTCCAATTGCCGGGTGTTCCACCAGTTTCCGCACGGCGAGGGTCGCCCGGATGGCGCTGCAGTGGATGTTGAAGGCTGCTACTGGACGGCGCTTTACGAGGGGGGGCGCATTGTGCGCTTGAACCCACAGGGCGAGATTCTGCAGGAAATTGCAGTGCCCGCCCGCTGCCCCACCATGGTGGCCTTTGGTGGCGCGGATATGAAAACGCTGTACATCACCAGTGTTGGCAACCGTCCTCAAGCGGAGCTGCAGGACTACCCGCTGTCCGGCTCGCTGTTTCAGGTGCGGGTGGATGTGGCGGGACTGCCGGAAAACACCTTCGGCGGTTGAGTAATGCGCTTAAACATTGCCCGCAGTAGCTATTCGGCTCAACCGGTGGCTGTGCAGATTGCGTGGGTTGAATAGTTGCGCCCGCAGTAAAACCCGGCCCGCAGCG
>CAYNST010000065.1:0-3784 GCA_964399955.1 uncultured Cellvibrionaceae bacterium
GAAGTGGGCCGCTGAAGATTGACTGCCGCCTGGAAGGCCAGAAAACAACCAATCTTCAGCGCTGTGTATTCCGTAAAAAGTGAAACTATCTGGGATAGGGAGAACAGGTTAACGTCACCACTCCCCGGCCAGGTGTTTGGCGCAGTCTACGCGAAAAATCCACTTCAGAGAGGATACGACAATGACAGATTCAGCAAAAACCGGCGCAAACGACACTACTTACGATTTGACCAGCGTGTTGTATCATGCACTGCAGGGCGCTCAGGTATACGATCAATACGTAAAAGATGCAGAGCAAGCGGGCAGCGAAGAATTGGCCCGCTTTTTTCGTGATGTGCAACAGCAAGACAAGGAGCGGGCCGAGCGAGCTCAGGCACTGCTTGCGCAGCAGGTGCACTAACAGGGTTTTCCCATGCCGTTTTTCAGAGTCGGGCTTCGGCCCGACTCTTTACCAACCAAGTTCAGCAACCGCATTGCGCCGCGCCCTTCATGGAGTGGCAAATGCTGTTGAACATCTCAAAGCCGATCAGCCTACGCCCGGATTTTGCACTGGCTGTGTTGAAAGTTGGCGCCCACTTTTTCAGCGACCGAGCGGCACGACTGTGAAGGCAACCCCGATGGAGCCTGCACGGGAAGTGCGCAGTGATTATTCGCGTAGATTATTCCTTGGCAACTCTTAACGCAGTCTGAACGGTGACGTAATGGCCTGAACAGTGATGGCTATTTGGATGTGCGTTGGCGAATGCAATATTCTGGGCTTAACACCGGCCATTCGGCAGGGCGTGTTAATGGTTTATTCAGCTGGCAGTAGTCCTTGCTTTTTGCCGGAGCAGGCAGGCCCTGATTGTTCTCAGGCAGTGCAGCTTTAAGCGCCTATTCAGTTTGATTGGCATAACCTGATTTTACTTGGTGAAACAGGAGCAGGTCATATGAATAATCGCGTGATGGTTTTCTTTTTTTTAGGTGCTTTGGGTTTGGCAGTTACGGCAGAGGTGCGTGCATCCGATTATGGGCCTGCAAGCCGTACTGTCGGGTTTGGTCTGGAGCGCTATCGCAATACCACGCAAAGATCCATCCAGCATGAGCGAGAGGCGCTTAATTTGGAGCGGCAGCGTATGCACCGGCATTTTGATGGGTTGATGCGTGCAATGGACCAGCGCAATCGGGAGGTGGACCTCTGGCAAAGCCGGCAGCGTTTTAACCACCAGGAGGTGGCGCGCATTGCCAATCGGCAACGCGAGCAGATTAACCGGGAGCGGGAGCATTTGAATAGGGAGCGGGATCGGCTAAACCGGGAGTTTGACGCGCGCAACCGCGCGCTGGATCGCCACCACCAAATGTTGTCTCAGCGGCACCATGAGCGCCGGCACTACCCAGACGGGCGGCAGCGTCGCTGGTAGGTGAGGGGGTAGCCTTCAAGCAGAGTGGGCAGTTGGTGGGGCCAGCCAGTGAGCGCCGGTGATTGGTAACCTGTAATCTTTCAGGCTTTGGCCGGCCGGGTTGTGGGTGTACAATCCGGGCCTTGTTTTTTTTGGCCGCTTTCGCCGCTTTGCCCTAACCTGATGAGGACTCCCAATGAAACCTACCGCAATTGTTGCCGCTTTGGCCATGACCGCACTCAGTGCACATTCATACGGGCAGGCACCGGAAGAACCCTTGCAGGCGGAGGTTGAACTGGGCCTATTGTTGACCTCTGGCAATGCCAACTCCACCGCGATCAGCAGCCGCATCCAGGTGCGGCAGGAGCTTGCCCGGTGGCGCAACCAGTATATGGCACAGGGTTTGTACAAGGAAGATGAACTGAGAGGCGCGGCCGAAGAGCTTGATGAAAGCGTTGTTACAGCGGAACGCTACTTCCTTTCAGCGCAGTCTGACTACAAATTGAACTTGGAGCAGCGCGCCCTGTTTGTCTTTGGCTCCTACACGGATGACCGTTTCAGCGGCTACGATTACCAGGCAGCATTTGCGGCCGGTTATTCTGACCGGCTGTTTGAGTCGGCCAATGCGTTTTTGGATTACAGTGTGGGCCCGGGTATTTCAATAGACCGCCTGCAAGACCAGGAAGACGCAGACGGTGTGCTGGTGCTGGGGGAGCGGGAGGCGTCTGCCATGGTGCGGCTGTCCGGCGCTTATGAATACCGCTTTAGTGACAATGCCAAGTTCACGCAGACCCTGGCCTCGGATGTGGCGCTGGAGTCGGATGCCAATATTCGCAGTATTTCTGTGTCCGCCATTACCGCCAATTTAAATGCGTCTTTTGCCCTGAAAGCATCGCTGACCATCACCCACAACAGCGAGGTGCCGGCCGCGCGGGAAAATACCGACACGGTCACCTCACTGAGTCTGGTTTACAGTTTATAGCGCCTTTTTTTGGGGGCGGCAGACTGCCGTGGGCCTGGGCTTTACTGCGTGCCTTCCAGTATTGCAGTAAAGCCCAGATTCATGATTTCCGTGCCTCTTGGGCCGCCACGAAAAAGTGCGCGAACGTAGCGAACACCTGGGATGCCGGTCTCACCCGGCAAGCTCACGGGAAAGTCCTGCGCCAGGCTGTCCTCATAGCCAAACATGGGGTCCAGGTCATCTATTTCGTGGATGAGGTTTTCGTCTGAATCGTAGAAGTAGAAGGTCATGGAGTTTACGCCGTAAGCTCCGTCGAAATAGTTCCACAGGTGCACAGTTACAATTTCATAATTGCTCTGCAGATCCAATAGAAGCTCCATAACCGCCACCTCGCCCGGGGCAACATTGGCCTCAATATGCCTCGCTGGGGTGTGCACGACCACGCTGGTCGGAGAGTTTGCAGTGATTGCGTTCTTTTCATCGCCGCCCGTCAGTTCGCCCGGCTGAAGCAGGTCAACGGTGATATCCGGCGCCTTTAGATACACGGCGCCCCGGTCACAAGCGTCAAGGATACCGTCGCTGTCGGCATCATCGGTGGGGAAATACTCTGTGCCGTGCCGACCGGCGAGGTAGGCAAACATTTGGTCTTCTTCCTCTGGCCTCAACACGCGGTCGTACACCAATATCTCGGCGATGTCGCCGCCAAATGCTTCATTTGGGTCTGTGGTGGCGCCGATGGTGGTGAGCGAAAGGTCTGGACGGACGGGGCGGTTGGTGTGTTGGTTGATATGGCAGCGGGTGCGCAAGCGAGAGCCCGCATTAGAGATGCTGCCAGCAATAATTTGCGGCCCCACCTGCAGCAAATTCTCTGCCGACACCAGCAGCCTGCCGCCAAACCTGGAGTCATTGGCATTTACGAAGGGTTTGTTGGCGCCGATGCCGAGAGCATAACTGGTGTGAAAGAGCTTGTCTGCCTCCTCCTGCACCGCACCTATAACATGGCCCCGGTATTTATCCGACTGCAGCACAACAAAAATGTTGCGCGCCGTGGCGCTAATGCCAAACAAGTTGTTCGACAACTGCAGGCGATCATCCTCCCCATCAAAACGCACCATGCGGCGGCCTTCGACTGTTGTGACCACCGTGGGTTGACGATCGGGCTCATTCTGGCTGGCCGCCAGTGGCGGTTCAACCCTGCTCACCCAGTTGCTGACCGGCTCACCAATGGCCAGGTCATCTGCAGCCAAGTGCAGTATCAAGCCCTCTTCCACCAAGCCCCCGGAACTGCTGGAGCTGGATGAGGAAGAGCTGCTGGAACTTGATGACGACGAGCTACTGGAACTGGACGATGAGCTACTGGAGCTTGACGACGAGCTACTGGAGCTGGACGAAGAGCTGCTGGAACTTGATGACGACGAGCTACTGGAACTGGACGATGAGCTAC
>CAYNST010000065.1:3884-13265 GCA_964399955.1 uncultured Cellvibrionaceae bacterium
CAGTTCATCCAGTTCATCCAGTTCATCCAGTTCCAGCAGCTCCAGCGGCAATATGCCGGACCCGTCCGGCCCACCGGTTGACAGCGGGTCAGCCAACGCCCCCAGTCAGATGCCGGCTTTTGAAGGGCAAACCCGCGTGCCGGAGGTCATCTCCAACATTCAGCTGCAGACCCAAACCGTGACTTCCAGCCTCACCAGCCCCTGGAGCCTCCAGTTTCTGCCTGACGGTCGGCTACTGGTAACGGAGCGTAGGGGCCAACTGGTCATAGTCACCACCGACGGCGACATCTCCGAACCCATCAGTGGCGTAGCCGATGTAGACAGCCGCGGTCAAGGCGGTTTGCTGGATGTGAGCCTGGCGCCGGATTTTGCCAGCAGTCGCATGGTTTACTGGAGCTATGCAGAGCCACGCGGTAACGGTGAAAACGCCACTGCGGTGGCTAGAGCGCGTCTGTCGGATGATGAAACCAGCCTGGAAAACCCGGAGGTTATCTTCCGACAACAGCCTGCCTGGAACTCCAACCTGCACTTCGGCTCGCGTCTGGTGTGGGACAACGACGGCCTGCTATACGTGACGCTGGGCGAGCGTTCCCACGAGGGGCCACGCCAATTGGCGCAGGACTTGAACACGCATCTGGGCAAGGTGGTGCGCATCAATCCCGATGGCAGCGTGCCGGCGTCCAACCCTTTTGTTGACACAGAGGGGGCGCAGCCAGAGATCTGGTCCTACGGCCACCGCAATCCGCAGAGCGCCGCATTGCATCCGCAGACCGGGGAGTTGTGGACTGTTGAACACGGCCCTGCTGGGGGCGACGAGATCAACAAGCCCGAAGCCGGTAAAAACTACGGCTGGCCCACCATCACCTACGGCGTCAACTACAACGGCAGCCCGGTGGGGCAGGGCGTGACCAGTCAGGAGGGTATGGAGCAGCCTATCTACTACTGGGACCCGGTCATTGCACCGGGGGGCATGGCCTTCTACCAAGGCGAGATGTTCCCGGCCTGGAGCGGCAACCTGCTGATAAGCTCTATGCGGCCCGGCGGTGTGGTGCGAATTATGCTGGACGGCGACCGGGTGGTGGGTGAAGAGCGTTTGCTGCCACGCATGGGCCGCGTTCGCGATCTCACCGTTGCCGATGATGGCGCCATTTGGCTTATTACGGATGCCGGAGCGCTGGTGCGGGTGACGGCAGAGTGACGGTGCGGGGCCGCCGATTGGCAGCCCCCAAGCAATGGTAGAAAGGCGCTGCAGCCATCTGCAGCGCCTTTTTTGTGCCAGGTGTTGCGGTGTTCTGGTGGACGGTGCGGAGCCAGCAAGCGCGCGTCTTTTGTCCTGCGGGCCGGATTAAAAGTAAAACCCTGCGGAGATTTCCGGGTAGATGTCTGTGCAGTCCAGGCCTGTGGCCCGGTTGCAGTTCTGATAGCGGTGGGCTGCCACGCCTGCGCGCAGCACCAGGTTTGGGGACTGCTGCAGGTAAATGCCGGCACGAGCGCCGTAGGCCGACAGGTTCTCCCGGTTGTGGATAAAGGTCCTGCGGTATAGCAGCCCGCCGTAGGGCAAAAAGTTGCCCAGGTTGTGGAACACGTAGGTGAGTGACGGCGCCACCTCATGCGCGCGAAACGAGCCACCCATCCAGGAGCGGGTATCCACGCCCAGTTCCAAGCCATCCAGCAGGTAATAACCCAGGCCCACCCCCAGCTGATAGGAGCTGCCGCCCGAGCCGGCGCTGGCCCCAGCACTGAGGCTGACCCGCGTCTGCCCCTGCCCAAAATGGTTCTGCGCCTCCGCCAGGGCGGGAGTGGCAAGCAATGCCGCCAGGGCTGGCAGGCGCAGTCTTTGGCGCAATAGCATCAAATTGCAATGGGGCATGGGTTCCTCTTGGGTGCTGTGGCTGTGCGCCACGGTTGTGGGCTGTGGGTTTGGTACGTTGCCTGCGCGGTGACGGGTTTGGCCGCGCTAGAGCACCGCTGGCCGTGGCTGGCGCAAAGTGGATCACAGCCTGGGCGCAGGGCGGGCCGGCTTTCAATTTGACCGCTATAGTGAATAGGGTGTCCGCTGCCGCCTTAATGGCGGCATACCGTGATTGCAGGGCGCCAGTGCCGTAGCCCAACAGGGTGCCGCCTTTCAACTTCAAGCAGCCGGGAGTGTTTATGAAGCAAATTGCAGCGGTGCTGGTATTGCTTGGCGTGCTTGCCCTGGGTGCCAATATTTACTACGGCAAGCAGATTGAAAAGCATTTGGACCGCGCCGCGCAGCTCATGCGAGGTATGGGCGGCAGGCTGGATTACGTCCGCGTAAAAATAACTCCGGACGGCAGTATTCAGGTAGAAAATGTGCGCATCTCTGCGCCCGGCATGCCGCAGGACTTGTTTGCCGAGCGCGTCGTGTTGCGCACCGGCAGCATTATTGGCGTGCACAAGCTGGCCATGGATGTGCGCAACAAACGTGTTCCACAACAATTGGGCGTGTCCATTCTGGGTGCAAAAGTGTTTCTGGATGACGACAATTTTGATCAGTTGAGTGCCATGCGTACCAATGGCGCAAGCCTGTCAGCGGCCGGTTGTGGTGAGCGCCGGCGTTTCAGCGGCCCGGATTTTGTAGCGATGGGATACCCGGATACGGTGCTGATGGACGCCCATCTGGATTTCAGAACCATAGCCAATGAGTGGTTTGAGCTGGCGCTTCGGTCTGTCACGGAGGACATGCACGATGTGTCAATCAAAATAGATTTCTCCATGCAGGCGGCCTCCAGGGACATGGCGGCCACAGCTATGGCCATGGCCGGGGCAGAGGTTAACGAGCTGCGGCTGGACTATAAAGACCTGGGTTATGCCGCGCGCATACTGGATTTTTGTCAGCGAGCCTCCGGGCTTGAGCCTGCCGAATACATTGATGTGCATTTACAGGCTTGGCAAAACGCCTGGCAGAGTTCGGGTTTTATGGCGGGCAATGTCATGTTGGCCGCCTACGGCCAGTTTTTGCAGCAGCCTGAATCAATGGGTATCAGCGCGCGTCCTCGCAGCAAACTGACGCTTGTGGGCATGAGTGCGCTGGCCCCGGATTTGTTGCCTTATCAGTTTCAGACCACCCTGGAGGTCAACGGCTCTGTGGTTGGTGCAATAGATCTGACCGCCATGAATCAGGCAGAAAGGCAGGCGTGGCAGTTGGCAAACCCCGGGCAGGCGGCGGCAACGGCTGCGGCGGCCAAACCCAAGGTACAGACGGCAGACCTGCGAAGCGCTGAGCCAACACGCTCCGGCCCGCAGGCGGTGACAGTGACTCAGTTGCGCGACCATTTGAACGCTCAGGTGACGCTGCGGCTTGCCACGGGCAAGATTCTTGAGGGCCGCATTCGCAGATTTGACCCTGACTATTTGCAGCTGCAAAGCTATCTGAGCGGCGGCACCATTATTGTTCCGGTTGCCTATGCCGACATTGCCGAAGCCCAACTGAAGTAACCCCTACCGCTTATTTCGCGCAATCCTTGGCCCGGGTTGCCGGCGGCTCTGCGGCGCCGTCCTTGTTCCTCTCTTGCCTTTGGCCGTCCGTCCTGTCTCCGCCCGCGTAGATAAGATGTGATCCTGCTCCAGTTCCAGCACTTTTGCTTAAGCTGCAGTTGCTCTGCTGGTTTGCCCGCGTCTGCGGAGGCGGGCGCCGGGCTGCTCCGCCCTGCAAAAAAATGCGTCTCTCCGGGAAGGGTCGGTGTGTGGTCCGCCAATGTTTTGCGCTCACCGACCCCGGATAGGCGAGCAATAAAAGCGACTATTGAATTTGGGTTTTCAGGAGCCCTCTGCTATGAAACCAGTCTTCATAAACAGCATTGCCACCGCCGTGCCGGACCACGATGTTCATGCCAAGTTTGTTGACTACTGCCCGCGTTTGCTGCCGGACAAACGCACCATCGGTTTATTCAAGCGTATGGCTGGCAGAGCGCAGATTGATCATCGCTATTCCTTCCTGAAGCCCCACTCGGATCCGGGCCAACTGGACGAGCAGGGCTTTTATCGTCAGGATGATTTTCCCAGTACTCAGCAGCGTATGGCGTTTTACGAGCAGCACGCCTTTAAGCTTGCACAGAAGGCATTGGATCAATTGGATTTGAGCGGCACCACGCATCTGATTGTCTCCACCTGCACCGGCTTTTATGCGCCGGGGCTGGACTATCAGATTGTTGAACATTACGGCCTGTCGCCCGACGTTGAGCGAACCACTGTGGGTTTTATGGGGTGTTTTGCCGCAATCAACGCCCTGAAACTGGCCCGCCACATCGTGCGCTCCGAGCAGGACGCCAAGGTGCTGGTGGTCAACCTTGAGCTTTGCACTCTGCATCTAAAGCCCAGTGGCAGCCTGGAGGAAATGCTGTCCTTTTTGATCTTCTCCGACGGTTGTGCGGCAAGTCTGGTGTCCTCAGAGGCGAGCGGTCTGGAAGTGCAAGGCTTTAGTACCACAGTGCTGCCGCAGACAGAGGGGCTGATCACCTGGCGCATTGGGGACCGCGGATTTGATATGCATCTCTCCGGCCAGGTGCCGGCCAATATTGCCGCCGGTCTACCCAGTAAACTTGACGCCCTGTTGGCCGGCTGTACGCGCAGTGATATTGCCCATTGGGCCATTCACCCGGGCGGTCGCACAGTGCTGGATGCGGTACGGGAGGGCGCGCAGTTGGAGGAGCAACAACTGGCAGTATCACGAGAGGTTTTGCGCAAGTACGGCAATATGTCCTCCGCCACCGTCATGTTTGTACTGCAGGACATTCTGCACAACCCTACGCGGCCGGGTCTGGGCTGTGCCATGGCCTTTGGGCCCGGTTTGACCGTTGAAGGTATGCGGTTTGCGGTGCTATAAAACCCATGCCTGATTTATCTTTGCGCAGCACTGAAATGGAGCTGATGGACGAGGCGGAAATCTCCTTTGAGGAATTTCACGATTGCCTGCAGGGTCTTGAAACCATCAATCACCTGACCTTGGCCTACAGGCCAACACTGCGCTGGCTCAGGCCTTGGCTCAAGCGCCCCCAGCCGCTAAGCGTTCTGGATGCCGGCAGCGGCGGCGGGGACATGTTGCGGCAGGTTGCCAAGCGCCTGCCGAAGCAAAAGCAAAAAACGGGCGCGCAGGTCAGGTTGATTGGGGTAGATCTCAACCCGTGGTCAAAAAAATCCGCAGAACTGGCCACTCAGTCGCCGGTAATCGAGTACCACACGGCAGATATCTTTGAGTTTGAAGTGACTCGGCCAATTGACCTGGTCATTTGCTCTTTGTTTACCCATCACCTGAGCGATGCACAACTGGTGGCGTTTTTGCGCTGGATAGACGCTCGCGCAGCGCAGGGGTGGTTTATCAATGATTTGCACCGCCATGCCGTGCCTTACCACTTCATCAAGGCGGCCACCGCAGTGTTCAGTCGCAACCGGTTGATTCGCAATGACGCGGCGGTATCCGTAGCCCGTTCGTTCACCTCTGCCGACTGGCGCCGCTTGCTGGAAGAGGCCGGCATCAAATCGCAGGTTCGTATCCAGTGGGTATTCCCCTTCAGGCTGTGCCTCTCATGCACAAAAAACTGACCTCATCCACCATTCACCAAAACCTGATTATTGGCGGTGGCCCCGCAGGGGCTGCAGCGGCAATAACCCTGGCTCGCGCCGGTCAACCCGTGTGTTTATTGGAGCGCAAGCAGGGGCCACATGACAAAATCTGCGGTGAGTTCCTAAGCTGGGAGGCCGCACAGATCCTTGCTGATCTTGATGTGGATCTGCCCGCACTGGGTGCACAAAAGGTTCATGAAGTGCATCTGTTCAGCGCAGAGCAGACCCTCTCCGCGCAATTGCCCTTTACCGCCTGGGGGCTGTCCCGGCGGTTGATGGACGAGGCGCTGCTGCAAAGCGCCGAGCAGGCCGGTGTTAATGTGCTGCGTGGGGTAGCGGTACGGGACTTGAGCGGTGAGCAAGGCACCTGGGTATTGACCCTCAATAGCAAAAACGCTGCGGGTTTGCACGTCGCTACGGCCGGCCGGTTGCGCGCACAAACGGTGTTTTTGGCCAGCGGCAAGCACGACTTGCGCAACTGGCGGCGCACGCAGGCCTCGGCCTCTGCCAAGGGGTCAGACCTGATAGGCCTTAAAATGCACCTGCGCCTTGCGCCCGCGCAGCAGCAAATTCTGCAGGACCGTGTTGAAGTGCACCTGTTTGACGGCGGCTACGCCGGGCTGCAATTGATATCGCAGGACACGGCCAACCTTTGTTTTTTGATCAGCAAGGGTGTTTATTCATCCTGTAATAAAGACTGGGGCCGTGTGCTGGCCTGGCTTGCTGCTACGTCATCGCATATGCGGGACCGCTTGCAGGGCGCGGTTGAGCTTTGGCCGCAACCCCTGGCGGTATCCGGCGTGCCTTACGGCTATCTGCACCCGGCAAAGGCCGCTACACCGGGGTTGTTCCGCGTGGGGGACCAGGCGGCGGTGATACCGTCTTTGGCCGGGGACGGCATGGCCATTGCCCTGCACCTTGGCTGTCTGGCGGCGCGTGTGCACGCCGAAGGCGGCACCTCTGCCGGTTATCAACAGCAGGCGCTGAAGGATGTTGAAAGCCCGGTGCAGTCGGCACAGACGCTGTCGTGGCTGTTCTCCGGGGAAATAGGCAGGCGGGCAGCGTTTGCCGCATCCCGTTTGTGGCCAGGGCTGGTGACCAGTGCTATCTCGCTTACACGTATGGAGGCGGTCCAGGGGCGAGCCGTTTGACTACCCCCAAAAAAACCACCCGCAGAGCAGCCCCACCAAACTACCCGCAGCAAAGCCCAGGTAACCCAAAGCGGAGTTTGGCTTCTCTACTTGGGGTGTTGTGGCGGCCATGCCACGCGCGGGAATGCCAGCGGGTTGTTGCAGTATCTTTTGGGCCTCGCCAGGTCGCAGGTAAACCGTGCTGTCGGCGCTGGCAGTATCGTCATTGGCAGTGACTGACGGTGCAGAGACGGCAGTCAAACTGCGCTGCTCACTAAGCTTTACCACCAGGGTGAACTTGCCGATACGCAGCCCGTCGTTGGCGGACAAGCCGGCCTGCTCAATGCGTTGGCCGTTCAAGTAGGTGCCGTTACCGCTGTCCAAATCGGTGATTTGTAAATTGTGGTTATACGCTGTCAATTTGGCGTGGTGGCGAGATACACCGGCGTTGTCCAATTGAATATGACAGTCGCGTCCGCGACCAATCAGCACCTCCGGCTCACTGAATGCGTAGTTTTGCAACTCCGTGCCGTTGATGAATACCCCTACACTCAAATACATATCAGGTTGCTTCTTGCAAAATGGGTGGCGGATGATATCACAGCGCCGTTCGTGGTGAGCCCTGCTTCAGGCCGGGTTGCGCCAACAGTGAAGAGTAATTCACATTTAAAGGGTGTTACGAAAGGTGCAGGCCATTCGCGGGCGGCTGGCCTATATGGCCCGGCGGGCTATTACCTTGGCCCGTCGTTGATCCCCGCGCAGCTTGAGCTGCGCGGATGGCAGTCATGGGTGGCTTAATATTCTTCATTGTATATCAGGCCCAGGCTGGCTCCGCTTAATGCGCTGCCGGTATTTACAATGATGCTGGCGCCTATGTTTTTAAGCCAGGAAAAGCCGCCGGGAGTTTCAAATACCCAGCCCAGGTCAAACTGGTAATAGTGGCGTGTTCCCAATGCCTCCACTACGTCGCCACCTACATCCACCCGACGGCTGATTAACCGAACATTATTGGCTCTGTTAAATACCGGCGAGAGGTGGCGGCGCACGGTGACGCCGTTGGTCCAGCTCCAGGTTTCTGGCGCGGCGTCTTCAAGGTTGCTGCCCGAGCTCAATGTGCGCCCATGATAGTAGCTGTAGGTGGTCTGCAGCTCCCAGGGCACGCCACGCGTTTCACTGGTGTAGTTCAAGCGCCCCCGCCACTCGCCAATCAGCACCCGTGCACGCGCATCGTCGGGCAGCTCATCCAGTAACTCCAGGGTCTCGCTACCCGGCTCCAATTGATTGTCGTATTGGTTGAGGTGCGCGCCCAGCCCTGCAGTGGCGGTAAGCTTGTCGTTGACTTTGAATGACACGCCGTATTCCGCATAGGCTCCGTAAACCTGGGCCAGTGTGCGGTCGGAGTCTGGGCCGGCGGGTACATTTTCCTGCACCATGGATAAATAGCTCAGCCCGGCGCTTGCGTGGTTTCTGAGGCGGTCTTCCTCGGGTGACAGTTGCCAGCGGCCGGGCAGGGCATAGGTGGTGACACTGCGCTGTCGCTCTACGGTTTCTTCATCGCCAAATTGCTCATCCACCAAACCAAAAAACGCGTCCGGGTCAAAGGTGTGCAAGCCAAATGTAATGGCTTCTGTGTCTGTCAGAACCAAGTAGGCTGCAAAGGCAGATCGGGCCTGTTGAGCCGGAGAGCTGCCAAACTCCACCTGAGCTTTGGGCTGAGTTGAGCAGAAGACGACGAATGGCCCAATCAGCCACCTTAACCGGTGCAGAAGCGCGGGCAAGCCGCATTTTAGCGCTGACATCTTTAAGGTTTGCCTTACTAGTTGCAGTTGTCACATTAGTTGCTACCTATTCAGCTCATTCTGTGGCGGGACACCTGGGGGATTGAGTTGAGTAGTTACCGCTGGTTTTACGCAAGTAATTCATTTTGATAGCAGTGTGACCGCGGTTTACCAAACAGGGCGTTTGGCAGGGGGGGAATTCGGAAAGGCTGCACGTTGGTGGTGAGTTCAGTCTTATTCCGGTTATAAGCCGGCTTTTGTTAAGTACTTCTTGTAGCAAACAACTGCCGTAGAAGTTTGTTATCATCCCGCGCAGACTGGCTTTTGCTCATGCCGGTCTACTCACAACACATAGATGTTACTTCAGGGCATCTCTCAAACTTGCTTACGGTCTAGGGCCTGCAAAAATTGCAGCCGCAAGGGGTGCGCTGCAGTTGGGCGAGACGGCCTTCTACTGGTTGCTCACGCGGGCCAGGTAGGGGCAAGAGCACGCAGCGTTAAGCTTTGCTCGCCGAAGCCATTCGGCGGCAGGAAATTCCAGATGCTTGGAAGGGCGCATTTTGAGGCGTTACGGCGGCGTTACCTGGCTTGCCAGGGGCAATCCGCCTTCACCCGCAATTGGTGCTTTGCCGTACTGCCGCACCAATTGCGCAAGACCACAAGCAAATTTGAGCGATGCTCATAATAAAAAACCATTAGGAAACGACCATGAAAAGCTCCCTCTACCCGCTAAAGCGGCCGTATTTATTGCATCCCACCGCCCTGGCACTGATGGCCTTTACCTTGAGCGCCTGTGGCGGCTCAGGCAAGCCGGTTACTCCACCGGACGGTTCAAGCTCCTCCAGTTCCAGCAGTTCATCTTCCAGCAGTTCATCTTCCAGCAGTTCATC
>CAYNST010000065.1:13365-18067 GCA_964399955.1 uncultured Cellvibrionaceae bacterium
TCAAGTTCAAGCAGCTCGTCGGGCGCCGCCTCCGCTTGTGCGGATGTACTCTTCTGCGACGATTTTGAAATGGGCACTGCGGGGGCAGCGCCGCAGGCACCATGGTCTGTAACCGGGTCAATTGAGTTAAGCCGCGAGCAGGCGTTCAGCGGCGAGCAGTCCATCAAGGTGAGCGGTGCTGGCGGCGGCTACAACCGCAACTTTGCGTCGCTCAGCCTTGCTGATCTGGGCGATGCGTCCACCCAGCTTTACGGGCGCATGATGGTGAACCTGAGCGGTGAGAACGCCAACGGCGGCGACTTTACCTTTGCCGAGGCAGACGGACCGGTGCAAAGCGACGTTGGCGCACCCGAGGGCACCACCGTGATGTACCGTGCACGTTTGGACGGCGGTACCGATCACCTAATGGCCAACTACGAGACCAACAATAACTGGGCGACCGACTGCTGGAAGCAGCCCAGCTCCCCGGTAGCCAGCGAATACATCTTGCCCAAAGACCAGTGGGCCTGTGTGGAGTGGCATTTTGATGCAGAAGCCGACGAGCTGGTGTACTACCTGAACGGCAATGAACTGACGGAGATCCGTGTAAAAGGCACTGGCGACGGTTGTGTTGGCAATGTGCAAGATGGCGTATGGTCTGCGCCGCAACACTTTGCGCAGTTGCACCTGGGTATAGAGCAGTACCACGGCACCTCGCAGGCCCGCACCATGTTCATTGACGATGTGCAGGTCAATGACCGCTACATTGGCTGTCCGGATCTTCCCACACAGGAGCCAGGTGCAGGCTCCTCCAGCAGTTCCTCGTCAAGCTCCAGCTCTTCAAGCAGCTCAAGTTCTTCCAGTAGTTCCAGCTCCTCCAGCAGTTCGTCTGGTGGCGTTGCGGTAACAGGCAATGCAGAGATGGGGCGTATATTGTTTGGAATGCTGTGCACAGGCTGCCACGCGGACAACGGCGACGGGACTTTTGCGCCCAGGGTCATTGACGTCAATAATTTGCGCAGAACTACCCTGGATGATTTGGCCGCCTATATCGAGGCAGAAATGCCTCGCCCAACGCGTACCAACTGTGTTGGTAGCTGTGCAGAAGATACGGCTGCATTTTTGAAAACCTACGTTACCTCGCCTTAAAGGCCTGCCGGTAGCCTGGGCTTGGCTCCCAGGCTGGCCACTCGCACTGCCGCGCCGCCCGCAAGGGCCGCGCGGCTTTTTTATGCCCGCCGATTCCTGCGCCGTTCGCCGCTTGCCAACTATTGCATTATCATCTGGCTCTTTGACGAACCTTTCCTGCTGCAGGAGCTGCCATGACAAGCCACTTTTTTGCCTATATATCCAAAATCCGCTGGATTCAGCGTTGGGGCCTGAAGCGCAACGTGGTGAAAGAAAACGTGATGGAGCACAGCTGGGAGGTAGCCACCATTGCCCATGCGCTGGCGGTGATACGCAACCGGTTTTATCACGGCGACCTGGATGTGAATGCCGTTGTTGTTGCGGCCCTTTATCACGATTGCTCGGAAGTAATAACGGGAGATATGCCGTCACCCATCAAGTACCATTCCAAAGAGATTACCCATTCCTATAAAACCATTGAGCGCCACGCCGAACAAGAACTGCTGGCACTGCTGCCGGAGGAGCTTAAACACGCCTACGCAAGCTGCCTGATAGAGGCCAATCACCCGCCGGAACACACCGCCATCATCAAAGCCGCAGACACCGTGTCCGCCTACATCAAGTGCAAGATGGAGATAGCGGCAGGCAATAATGAATTCAGTAAAGCCGCAGACGCTATAGAAAGCCGGTTAAAGAACTCCGACTTGCCAGAGGTTCATTATTTTCTGCAAACCTTCGTGCCCAGTTACTCCCTGACCTTGGATGAGCTGGTAGGCTGAGCCCCTCAGCGCCGGTAAGGCAAAACGGCATGATCCGGGTCAGCGGTTGCAAGCCGAAGCTTCTGCTGACTGCCCGTCTTGGCCGGCACAGCCCGGCCGGCTGCAGCAGATTAGTTGCCGTCCGGCGCTGATTTTTTCAGCGCTTGTCGGGCTTCTTTAGCGGCACGGTAGGTAGCAAACGCCTCGTCGCGGTTTTTGAACTCATAGATTTGGCTGATGCTGCACTGGTTACTCGCGGTAGTGAGCTTGTCGGCCCGCTGGCCACAGATCTCATAAAAATTGCCGCTAAACAGCACACCGGCAGAGGTGTCCAGGTTGGTGCAACCCGGGCGGACACTGGCCAGGTAGTGATTGCGCCGACCGGCGATACTCAGAATCTGCTGGTCCAGTACCCCATAGCCGCGAATATCGTGCTGGCGGATGCAGGCCCTGCCGTTCTGGCCGGTAGCTTCGCCCAGAACGTTGTTCAGGCGGGGTGCCTCAGGTGCCGTGGTGGCGCAGCCAGATACCCAAAGGGCAAAGGCGGCCACACAGGCCGTTGATTTGACTGTGGTGGCGCCTAAAGCCGTAGATCGTTTCACGTTATAGCCTCATTTATTCCAGGTTTGTTCGGCTGTGTCCGGCGGCCTTCAGTGCTAAATTGTACTACCGCGCGGCACGCACCCTCCAGAGCTACCAAAGCCTTGTGGCAGACGCGGTCATCTGGCAGCCCCGTTTTTCAAGCGGTTCCACGTGTAAGCATAGTTCCTTCAGCCCTTACCTCAAGCCCATGGCCCACTTGCAAGGTTAAGTTGTGGCCGCGTTAGAAACCAGTTGCTGACAGGTGTAAACTGGCATTTCACCCTGCACTCTACACCTATTGGGGGCCGGCAGCCTTGTTGCTTAACCATGGGCTGTTGTGCAAGCTGTGCAGCGGCAAGTTGATGCTCCTGTGAATGACCCTGCGGGTTTTTGCAGCCAATAGGCCGTTTTGGCCTTGGAGTGGCAGTGCCCTGGGGGCCTCCAGCGGGCAGCTGGTGTGGCGGTATTGGCCATAAAATGGTGAGCGCAATCCATGGTTTTTTTGAGGGTGTTCAATTGAAGAACTGGTTGTTTCTTGGGCTTGCAATTGTTGCTGAAGTAGCGGCAACGTCAAACTTGAAGGCAAGTGCGGGCTTTACCAAACTTTGGCCCAGTCTGCTGGTAGTTTTGGGGTATGCCGTTGCGTTTTATTTTCTGTCGCTCACTTTGAAGGTTATTCCTGTTGGTATTGCCTATGCCATCTGGGCAGGCTTGGGGATTGTGTTGATTTCTCTGATCGGCTGGCTGGTGCTGGGACAAAAGCTGGATTTGCCAAGCATCCTTGGGATGGCGTTGATTGTCACCGGTGTTGTGATTATCAACGTCTATTCAAAAGTCAGTGTTCATTAGCCTCAAGCAGGCGAGCGGGCAGGGGGGTAAACCCCGGCCGCCTGGCCGCTTGAAACACCGGCGCCGCTGCTGCAGCGTGGATTATGGGTTGCTTGGAGCGGCGCCCGTCATCACAACTTCGTAACGTAACCCAATAGACTCCGGGCTGGTACCGGTGCTTTTGAAGGCATCGTAGTGATACAGCGTATCCGGAGTGTTCGCCACCACCAGGCTCAGCTCTTCGTTGGCTGTCACCGCAGCATGGGCCACCCCTTCAACCAGGTCCAGGTAGCGTACAGCCCCCGAGCGGGTATCGCGGATGCTGAGCGTGGCACTGAAGCCGCTGCCGCTCAGACCATTGCCCAGGTTGTTGACCTGGACGCTTACGTTGCCCCCTCCGGTGACGGTGAGCGGTATGATATTGGCACCTGCATAGGCCGGTTCGCGGTCCGGCTTTACGCGGTAGCGGCCATTGCCCAGGGCATTCAGATTTGCATAAGCTCGAGATCGGAACCCGCTGTTGGTACGGGTGCTCATATAACGCGCCTGGGCCTTGGGGTGCCCAATATCCAGATAAGCCATTCGAGCCCAGTAGCGGCCGATGATTTGCTGTACCGACGTCTGCGGCACCATTCGCTCCAGAACGTGCAGTGGTGTCTCATTATTGCGCCGGTGGGACTTCATCAGATCTATCATCGCTCTGCGGCCAATACCGGGGTGCTGGTCGGGGTTTTGCGTCAGATAGGTGAAGAACGGCCAGGCCTGGTAGTAATTTTGGGTGCTGACAATGGGCAAATGCGATGAAGCAATGGTGGTTTCCAGGTCGATAATGGTGTCGCGCGTTGGTTGCAAGCCGTGCTTTACCCGCACACCTTCACACAAAGGGTCGGTATTGTAGGTATCAGCTATCCAGTTGGCGAAAGTTTCCCACCAGGCACCGGTCGCGGTCTGATCTACCCAGGTATGGTCGGTATAGGTGATGCTGTGACCAAATTCGTGCACCGCAGTCTCGGGGCGATTGATGGCGTTGAGCCTGAACTCGACAAAGCTCAGCCGGTGGCGGGCATTGGCCAACATCACGCCGCCTGCGTTGAGCGTGGTGGTTGAGTACAGGTTCATCTTGTAGTAAGGCCCGCTGTCAGAGTGCGCAGACAAAGCTGTTGAGCGAAACCCCCACTCATTCACAAAACATTCGTAAGCGGCTTCCAGGTGCGTGAGCCCATTGGCGATTTGAGCGGGCGGCACCTCGGCCAGGTTGCCCTGACCGCCGTTTCGTCCATTGCCACCGTAGTAGGCCCGGAAGCGGTTTGAGTCGGTATAAAGCGCATTGGACGTATCAACGTTCAAATGACTGTATTCAGTGGTGATGGCGCGATAAGGAACGCTGCCCCCGGTTTGGCTGGAGCCACTGGATGAACTGGAACTGG
>CAYNST010000066.1:0-14547 GCA_964399955.1 uncultured Cellvibrionaceae bacterium
GGCGTGGCGGCCAAAGAAACCTGATGCTTACGAGCTCTGGGCATGACAGACCTCCTTGTGTGCATGACTGTTCAAGCATACAGAAGGGTTGCCCGGCATTCAAGCACTGGCGTGGATATCCGTGTTAGGGTGGCGTTTCTATTCGGGTTTTCTTTGGTTTTTGGCGAATCCGGTGCCTAATCTACCCTTTTGGGCCACCATCACGCGCACTGCTCCTGTAAGTTGCGCATCCGCGTCAAATTCCAGCCGTCTCTTGCAGTGCCTGTCCTTTTTTGCTTTAAACGCCCGGCCCGCTCAGTTCCTCATAGGTTACGTTGTCGACAGATGCTTCGCAGCTGATGATATCGAACGTTCGACTACTGGAATCGAGTACCGCAGCATTTTGCGAGCTTAGCCGATTGACCACGCGAAGATCAGAGAAGTATTCCTGCCACAACTCTAGCTCTTGGTCCATATTTTCATCAGCCGCGAACTGTACGACGTAGGTTCCGATGTATGGTGTTTGATTGGAAGAAAAAGAAGAATTAAAGCATCGGGTATACTTCGGTAAAAATCGGAGCACCACCGAGCCGTCCGTCGTCAATTGCAGTTCTTCATTCTCAACACTATAGGATACGACCTCGCCAAGTGAATCAACCACAAATCGATTCTGTGCTAGAGCCTGCTCGCTCATATCGGGACACGGCAGCTCAGTAGGCCTGGGCCTTTCGATTACCATGGCTCCGCTTATCTGCACCAGATCCACGGGTTCCAATGCAATTAGGAGTCTCGTGGAATAGGTGTTGCAGTCAATCGTACCTTGACTTTGACCGCTTGCAGCAATCTGAAGGGTGTAGGAGGTGCCAACCCTAACCGGGTGTTCCATCCCCGGGTACCCTATCTCTACTAGCTCCCAATTCCTCGACAACGGATCGAAGGCGTCTGGAGTGTATGAACTGCCGTAGCAACCGGCTAAGAGAACGATAGCCGGTATAAGTGGGGAAAGGTGCATAGTCTCTGCTTCCTAGATAGGTATAACTCCATCACAGCACCAATACTACTTGATCTGCGGTCTAGCTGATGTGACGTGCCTTCCAGGGTGCAGGTGAGCCGGGTGTTAATGGCCATTTAAACGACTCCGCTTCTGGCCAACAATTTTGACCCACCTCAGGTGGCTTTGGCCATAAAACTCTGTAGCTTTCCCGGCTACATGCATTGGCCGGGGGCAGATCATTGAAGGGGCCTGTCGGTCCGGGCCATCAGCCGGGAGCTGGGCATCGCACGCAACACGGTGCGCAAGTACCTGAAGCTGGATGAGACGACCATTGGCGAGGCTCAGGTAGCCCCCTCGCGCAGCAAGCGACTGCGCCTTTTAGCTGTGCCTGTCCCTGCTGTGCCTGGTGCCTGTCCCTGCTGTGCCTGTCTGTCCTGCTGTGCCGAAAAGCTGTGCAATAATGAACCGGCATCTGCAGGCATCATAGCGCTACTGCTCGGCGTTTTTTCATGTTCCAAACAGTTGGCTCGATTTGAATTGCCTTGACCTCCACTCGGCTACAACCACAGCCGAGTCTGCCGGCCTTGCGAACCGGGCCAAATTCTATAGTGCCCCCAAGTCAGGGCGACTCGGAAGAGGCCGGTTCAGTGACGACCGGCGCAGGAGATGTAACCTTTCCCGGCAGCCACGGGCAGTTTCCGGACCACCGGCACCAACCCAAGGCAAAAACGATCACCAGCGCCAGCACAGCAAGCAGACTTGGCCAGGCACTCTTCTTTTCTGCGTAAGGATCGTGCAGATTGCGCTTGGCGCCGGCGGGCAGTGCGGCAATCTCTGTAAGTTTGCTGCCAAAGGGAATGTTGATTTTAACCTGACTGTTGACCGCCCAACCCGACGCATCAAGAATGGGCCCAAGGTTACGCTGGCGCAGTTTTAGCCACGCGATGAAAACGGAGGGCCCACTGATGAGAACGAACAAGCCCACCAAACCAAGCGGCATCAACCAACCCAATCCGAAGAACGCCTGCAGCAGCAACCCTAGAGCTGTAGCTATACCGCCGACGGCCACTCCCAGCAGCGCAACAATGCTTAGATCAAATTTGGGCTTGGGCACCGCCTGTGCTGTCTTTGCATCAGTGGCAGTGAACGCTTGGGAGGCTTTGCTTTCCAGTGATGCCTGCCGCTCTGCATCGGCGGCGCTGGCCCGTTTGGCCGACTGCTCTTCGATAAAGCGAATCAGCCGCTTATAAGGAGAGAAAAAAGCCTGGCGAATGCTGATGGGGTTTTCTATTAGCTTGGTGATGGTCGCATCCCAATCCCGCCCCGCCCGGTCAAAAAATACGCCGTTGCGGCCAACCAGCAGGTTGTCCGGCGCTCCACCTGTGAATGCCACTGCTATGGTCTTTTTAAGACCGCCCGGACGAGTGCAATCGCAGTAAACTAAAAAGCACTTGCTCAGACCCGCGAGAAGAGCGTGCTTCGCCGAGTCCTGAACTTCAATGCACAACTCGCAGGCTCGGCCGTCCAAATACAGTGTACCTGCTTCAAAAACCGCTCTCCGTTCGTCGGAATAGAACTCCGTGAAGTTAACGAAGTTATCGAGCAGCATTTTCAGATGCAAACGGTACCGAATCAACTTCTCAACGTCGGCAAACGCCTGTACCTGGGGCTTGACGGCGAGGTCATCGGCGATCAGATTTTGCAATCGCGTCTTGTCGTCACTCTTGACCAGTTGCATCAATCGCTCGGGACTCAGGAATGCGACCTCTCTACCCGCTTCGCCGTCGCGCCATGCCTGATAAGCATCAAATTCGCCCTTAATCTTTTGCCAGTCTGCAAAAGTGAGTGCATCTGTTCTTCCGGAGACGGGCTGAATTACCTTGACTGCAGCTTCCTCTATTGCTTTTCCCCAAGCGGGGTTCAAACCGCTTGCCAGGTCCAGTTGGGCAGTCGGGGTTATCTTGGCCAGAGGAAAGCTAAGAAGCTCGCGGCAATCGGCCGAAAGGCTCGTCCCGGCCAACGTGCCCCAGGTGAGCAAAGACTGGTTCAACTGATCCACCGCCAGAGGATCAAATTGTGCAGCGCGGCAACGACTGAAATAATCGTCAATTTTCACGCGCACTGCGTTCAGAGACGCAAAAGCGTCGGCAAAGCTGACTGCGGGATTCAGCCATTTCTTCTCCTCATTGGCAAGCCAGTCCACCCGTGCGACCGCCGCCGCAAAAAACTGATCAGCAATGCTTTGATCAACGCCGGGTTTACCGGAGCTGTCGGTAACGGAGGGAAAGGCACGCATCACCTCCACCATCAAAGCCTTTAGGTCAGAGTCAGCGGTGGAGCTTACCACGACCACGCCATCGCCATTCAGCGGCGCAGTCGCCAAGGCCGACTGCTGTATTTCGGCATCTGCAAGCGTGATGGCCAACTGGTCTTGCTTGCCCAGAAAAGACAACATGGTCCTGATGCTGGCTACAAGCGCAGCCCCTTCCGGGGTTGACTCGTTCAGCGCATCAAGCGGTATTTCTGCTGCGGGCTGCAACAACAGCCCCGGATCTTTCAGACAAGCGCAGGCCCATTTGACTGCGGTAACTACCTCAGGCACTCGCACGCGTGAGTCTGCGTCGGTATCGATGAAACGCAAAGTCTTCTCATCAAAGTGAAGCCCCGTGACCGGGCAGGCCAAGGCGGCCCAGAGCTTTGGGTCCAACTGGTCGATGTGATCAAGGTCAGCGCCCGAGCGCATCAACGCCTGGTCGAAACCGCCAATGCGGGAGAAACACCATGAGTGAGTGGATGCGCTAGTCATAGTCCGATCTGTAAGTAGGAAAACGTGAGGCCTATGAAGCGAGGCGGGAGATGGGAGTAATGATAAAGTGCTTCGGGATTCAAAGTCCAGCTATAACGACCGTGGCTCGAAGGCACGGGCATAAACCATTTCGCGCAGCTGATGGCAGATAGGCAAAGCGCCTTTCAGCCGGCGGAACGGCAGTGTGGCAAACATCAATTCACTTGGCAGCCACATCTTTTCCATCACTGCGTCAGCCTCCGTGCACGCCAAGCGTTTCTCTGTGGACGAGCCTGGACGACAGCGGCTCATGAGAATAATGCGCACTTTCTGTGCTGCACCCTGTCTAGGCCGCCTTTAGGGCTGCTCCAGCCCGTTCCTGAGTGGATGGCGACCCTTTTCCTACCTGGCCATGGGAAAATTCGGGCGTGAGCTGAATAGCCGCCCATGCTGCCCCCAATCTTCGCATATGTCAGCATGGCGCGGCTGGCGGTCATGAAAGGCGGGAAAGCACCCAAAGCAGAGTATTAGAGAGGGGGGCTGGGATCGTCATTTTTTAAAACTCTTTTATCGTGATTCAAATTCATCAGGAATACAGCCGCTGCCAAGGCCAAAACCGACAAAGCCAGGTATATTGCATCCAACGGAGTGGAAAACTTGATGTCCACTACCGCTCGGAAAAATTCGATAATCACCGCAAGAATCACCACCCTTACAATCTTATCCTTCAGCTCATCAAATGTTTGAATATTGAAAGGATGAGCGACACCACTGCTTTCCGATTCGTCAATCGGAGAAATGAACAGCCTGTATGCTCCCGCACCGAATATAAGCAATACCACCGCCACCAAATAGATATCAACAGCTAGAATAATATCAGTGATGATAAACTCATGAACATCCTGATCACCCTGCCCAAGATAATACTCTAATGTCATACTAGCCACTTTTAAAATATCCAGGGTGCCGACAATGAAAAGCACTAAGGAACCCAGAAGACTGGAAACAACGGCAATAAGCACCAGAAATCTTGAATTCCACAATATTTTTTCAAATATAACTTCGATTTTATTCATCGTATAAAGCCCTTAAAATCCTGACAAAAAATACGGCACTGCGAAAATCCGTATGGGCTCATAACAAAGCGCCTCGCCCCCGGGCCATGAGAAACGCCGATAAAGTCAATGAATACTATCCAAGGTCAACGGGTTTTCCTGCACCGTGAGATATCAGCAGGGTTGATCTGCGCCTACAAGACCACCGGATTGACTTAGTCATAGAGTATATCGGCGAAGAAGGTGTTTGTCTGGACTGCCGAACACTGCGGCGCGCTGAACAGCGCACAGTTTGGTTTACACTGATCCGGGAAGAACCGATTTTCCAGTTCCACCCAAGCCGGTGAACCACAGGAGTCGGGGTTTTATTTTGATGCTGGCCTGTGCCATTCGCTCAGGAATTTTGCCAGCGATTGCTTCGTTTTACTGAAGTCATGGATTGATCAGAGCGGTGAACGTACGGGAAATCGGTATTGCAAATTGACCCCGATCAGTGTCAACCGCCCATGGTCCAACCCCGTGCTTTGAATGGAGCCACCCAAACTCAGACGGTCGCTTAGTGGTGCGGCAAACCCCAGTCCAATCAACCAATTGGTTCCGTGGCGGGTAACCCATTCGTACTGATCGCCAATCATCAGATCGTAACCTGCGGACCAGGACCATAAACCCGCTTTGAGGTACAGCTCCTGCCCGCCAAACTGAAAAATACTGGCGCGCACACCGAGGTAAAGCCCATCTCCGGATATCGGCGCCCTGGCCTTCAAGAGCCGGCGGAGCGCTTCGCCATCGGAGATGATAGCTTCCACTTCCAGCGCCGTTTCACCGGCGTCCACATACCCCAGCTCAACAGCAACATTGCGGTGAACACGATAGCCGTAGAGCAGCTGCCAGCCCATACGGCTATGGTCCATTCTGGTCAACACTCCTTCCTGGGTATTGCCTGCAAAGTCGTAGTAAAAATGCAGTGTATTCCAGTTGCTGGTGACAGCAGCCAAGCTGCCCTCAACATAGGCGTATTGAGCGGACTGTGCTTTGACATCCGGACTATGACCAATAAAGATTCCGCTGCTCAACAGCGGCAGCGCAACAACAGCCGCTCTGCGCCGCCAATGCTTGCCGGTTGCGCTGGTCTGCCTTTGCGACTTCGGTGGCATTGCCTGCTGAGCTGCACTGCCCTTGCCCCGCCGCAACAGCGCCAGCCCCAACAAAGCCGCCAGCCAACCCAAACCCACCGCACCTCCGCCGCCTTTTATGCGGGCCTTTTTATACTCAAACATACCCGCCAGAGGTGTGGTGACGCTGTTGTCCGCCGTTTGCTGCTCCAGGGCATCGGAAGTGACGTCTACCGTCAGGCTCAGATTGTTGATGCGACCGTCGCCCACCAGGGTGAGGCTGAAGATCCGGGCGGAGCCCGCAGGCAGCGTGTCCAGACTGCACAGCACCTCCTCCGTATCTTTGTTTTCCCGGCAAGTGTCCGGCAGTGCCGCCACAGCTACACCGTCCGGCAACGGCAGTACCAGGCGAAGGTTGTGGGCGGGACCACCGCCTAAGTTGGTAACGGTAAAGTCGTAGGCAAAGTGGTAGCTATCCTTGCGAACGGCCCGCGTTGTGGCACTGACAGCTAGATCCGCTGCTGCTCCCAAACCACCATCCTGCGCCGACAGGTAGATCTCTACCTGCTCTTCCGAATCCACGTAAATCAACACATCGGCCAAGCCGTCATTGTTCATGTCTTCCGACAGTAGCAGTGAAGAAGAGTGGTGCAGTATGGTATTGCTCAAGGCCCAGGTGCCGAGGTTGCCGGTGCCCCGGTAGAACTGGTGGCTGTTGTTAGTATTGGCCACCAGCAGATCCGCAAAGCCGTCGCCATCGAAATCCGCGACCTGCACGCCCTTGGCGCTGGCCGTGCCCAGACGTACAACAGACTGCAGTTGATCATCTTCTCCGACACTGATGAGAGTCACGCCCGAAGCTTGCGCGGAGTTGTTTTGGTGGATGGTGCTGGCGATGATTTCTTCGCGACCGTCACCGTCCACATCAACCAGTTGTACCGCACTGACTCCCGCAATTGGCAGCTGCTGTACAACCGTGAACTGCTGCCGTGCTACCGGCGCACCCGCGCCGTCACCCTCTGCCGGCTTGTTGACGCCGCTGCCCTCATCCAGACCAAAGCGTACCAGCTGCAGGGCGTCGCGGCTGGCAATAACCAGCCTGCCCGTCATGGGTGCATCCAAGGGCTGAGGCCGTAGCAAGGCGAAGTGCAAGATGGACGCTGGTGCGGTGAATACCAGTGGCTCGATATCGAAGACGCCCTCGTTGCTCTCGTAGATATAGAGGCTGAAACCGCTGCCACCCAGAATGAGTTCCGGGAAGCCATCGGCGTTGAGGTCGCGCAATATCGCCTCCCGAGCGTGTGGCAGCACCATGCTGTCTGCCGCCGGGCTAAAAGTATCACCCCGGTCGTAATAGACCGCGCTGTTGTCACCACTGCGGTTGACCACCACTATGTCGTCCAGACCGTCCAGGTCGATATCCATGACCCGCACTTGTTCGGTATAGCCACGGTTAGTGATCTCACCGATCACAGAGGACGTGCCAGTGATCAGGTCGTAGTCCAGCAATTTCATCGTGTCACCCAGGAGGGTGCCTGCGACCAGTTCCCGGCTGCCGTCGTTCAATAGATTGATGCTTGCGAGCGCCGTCGCGTTACTGAGCCTAAAGGACAGGTTGCCCTGGCTGACGGCCTGGGCGCTGACACTCACATCGGTGATGGTCGCGGCAACCGGCTCCTGAGCCTGAGTCAGGCCAAGATTCACTATCAGGTCGCCGGTAGCGGCCGGTGTCAGTCGCAGGCGAAAGCTGCGGCTGGCGCCGGTGGTCAAACTGACCGGACAGGTGAACGCACTGGCAGCCGAAGTACAGTTGGCCATCGACGCCGCGGCATCCAAACCTTCCAATGAGACAGCCAGGCTGGCATTGACCAGTGCAGCGCCTTTGTTATGGGTGAGGGTGATCAGCAGGTCCACCTTGTTGTCCACCAGGGCGGGCAAACCCTGCCATGTGGTGGTGATGCTGACGAGGGAGGTATCCTGCTCCACCACCGTAAGGTTGTAGTTTTGGTCCACGGTGTACTCACCATCCTTGGCGCGCAGCACCACCGGTAGCGCACCGGTAGTGTTGAGTGGTGCTGTGCCGCTCAGGATATTTCCGGCCAGGGCCAACCATGTCGGTGCTTCCAACAACTCCAGGCTGACCACACTGTCCGGATCAATGACGCCTACGTCATAGCGGTAAGCCTCGCCCTCCAAAATGGAAAGCTCCGGCGTGGTGACAAAGCTCGGCGCATCGTTGACGGCCGCTACACTCAGGCTGACCGTCACCGGAGCGCTGTTGACCGTGCCGTCGGTGACGCGGTAGGTGAAGCTGTCGCTGCGGGTCTCGCTGCCATTATGCAGATAGCGGAAGCTGCCGGTTTCATTGAGTGTGAATTCGCTCGCGTTGCGCGGCGCGCTCACCAGGACCGCCAGCAGCTTGTCACCATCGATATCGCTGTCGTTGGCCAACACGCCACTGGCGGCATCGGGTTGCAGCAACCCGCCTTCGTTAAGGCTGTAGCTGTCCGCCACTGCGATGGGCGGATCGTTCACATTCACCACTGTGATGTTGAAACTGCTGAGCATACTGGTGGTAGTGCCGTCGCTTACGCTGATAACAATATTGTTATAGGTTGCCACATCGCTGTTGCCGGGAGTGCCGGTGAAGGCCCCCGTGGTGGCGTCAAAGCTGGCCCAGGGCGGCAGGTTGGTAATGCTGTAGGTCAGTGTGGTGCCGGTATCCACATCCACTGCGGTAGGCATGAAGTTGTAACTGCCGTCCTGGTTGATGCTCGTCGGTGGGGTTCCGCTGATCGCCGGCGGATCATTGACGTTGATGACTTCGATGGCAAACGCGGGCAGTGCGGCGCTCAGCAAACCGTCGCTGACGCTGATTACCATGCCACTGGCAAAGCCTACATCGCCATTTCCCGGTGACCCTGTTAGAGCGCCGGTGCGGGTATCAAAGCTGGCCCAGGCTGGCAAGTTGGTGATACTAAAGGTCAGCGCGGTGTTGGGATCCACATCGCTGGCCACGGGGACAAAGCTGTAAGGGCTGTCCTGATAAACCTTGGCGCTTGGACTGCCGCTGATTAGCGGTGCATCGTTGACCGGATTAATGATGAGGGTAACGGTGGCAGTGTTGGAGACTCCCCCTTCGTTATCCGCCACGGCATAGGTAAAGCTGTCGCTGCCAAAGTAGTTGGCCGCCGGGCTGTAAATGACCGTGCCGTCGCCAATGTCAGTGACGCTGCCGTGGCTCGGTTGCGCCACAATCACGACAGCGCCCAGGTCCAAGAAACCGTCCACGTCGCTGTCATTGGCGAGCAGGTCGATCACAACCTCGGTGTCTTCATCCGTGGTGGCGCTGCCATCGTTGGCCAATGGCTCGTCGTTGACCGCGTCCACGGTAATGGTCACCAGCGCCGGGTTGGACCAGGCCCCTTCGTTGTCCTGCACGCGATAGGTAAAGCTATCGCTGCCGTTGAAGTTTTCGTTGGGCGTGTAGACGATCGCGCCGGCCAGGGTATTGACACTGGTGCTGCCCTCCCCGGCTGCCGTTACCACCTGCACACTCGCAGGTACCAGGGCGCCGTCAATATCCGCGTCATTACCCAGCACATTGATGGTGTGGGCGGTATCTTCCAGCAGCACCGCTGTATCCGGGTTGGCCAGGGGGGCGTCGTTCACGCTGGTGACAGTGACTGTGACCGTGGCTTGGTTGGAGGTGCCGCCGTCGTTGTCCTGCACCACATAGGTGAAGGTATCGCTGCCGTGAAAATTGGCGGTCGGGGTATAGGTGATTACACCGGTCAGGGCGTCCACGCTGGTGGTGCCGTTGGCTGGATTGCTCAATACCTGCACGCGGGTGTTCTGCAAAGTACCGTCCACATCGCTGTCATTGGCAAGCACGTCGATATCGACCGACTCATCCTCGGCCACAATGGCCGTATCCTTCGCCGCAACCGGCAGGTCATTTACCCCGGTGACGTTGACGATCACCGTCGCCACATTGGAGGTGGCGCCGTTCTGGTCGACAATGGTGTAGGAGAAGCTGTCGCTGCCGTTGTAATCCAAGTGCGGCGTGTAGAGCACTTGCCCGTTCACCAGCTCCGCCGTGCCATGGGCAGGCGCCTGGACAATTACGATGCTGTTCGGGTCGACGCTGTCGCCCACATCAATGTCAGTGTCATTCGCTGCCACATCAATGCTTACCGCATTGTCTTCCGGCGTATTGGCCAAATCCGCCACCGCCATCGGGGCGTCGTTCACTGGTGTGACGGTAATAGTGACCGTCGCCACATTGGACAGAGCACTGAACACATCTTCCACGGCGTAGGTAAAGCTGTCGCTGCCGTTGAAGTTGGCCTTGGGTGTATAGGTGATCACCCCGGTGCCGGTGTTGACGCTGGTATTGCCGTTGAGGGGTGCAGTAACCACACTAACGCTGGCAGCGTTCAGTTCGCTGTCCAGGTCCGTGTCGTTGGTCAGCACACGGATGTCCACCGCGTTGTCTTCCAGCACGGAGGCGCTATCAGGGCTGGCCACTGGTGCACTGTTGCTTACCTGAAAATTGAGCGTGGTCGCATTGCTGATACCCGCATAAACATTGCCCGCCGCGTCCACCAAAGCGGTGCTGGCGATCTGCAGGTAATAATTGTGGGTGGGGATCAGGTCGCGGGCGGAGTCCAGCGTCAGCACATTACCGCTGATGGCCACGCTGCTCACCGCAAAGGCTTCCACCACGGAATCATCCGCCGCATCGAACAGGGTCAGGTAGCCGGAACCGGCCAATACGGGTTCGCTGAAGGTCAGCACCAGGTTGCTGTCAACTGCCGCATTGGCAGCGCCGTCGGCAGGTACGCTGCTGCTTAAGAGCGGTGCGGTTTGATCGAGTGTCGCAGTTGCGGTGATGGCACCGGCGGTATTGCCGGCGCTATCTGTGATCACCACGGACAAGGTCAAAGTGCCGTCTGCCAGGCCAGACAGGTCCAGGCCTGTGACGGCATCGGCGGCGGTAACCAGGGTGCCGTTGCCGGTGACGGGGGTGCCGCCGGAGCTGGTAATTGTGTAACTGTAAGTTGCACCCACTTCCCCACCGCTGAAGCTAAAGCCGGTATTGTCGGCATCTGCTGCGTTGAGGGTGGTATCGGCAAAGACCACCGACTGCCCGCCAGGTGCTGTGGCATCCAGGGTGGTACTGGCAGTAACCGCCGACGCTGCATTGCCCGCCGAATCGGTAACCACAACAGACAGGGTTAAAGTGCCATCATTAAGCGCGGTGAGATCAATAGCGGTTATTTGGTCGGTGGCCGTGGTGAAGCTGCCGCCGCCCGCCACGCTTGTGCCACCGCCAGAGCTGCTGATGGTGTAGGTGTATTGCGCCCCAATCTCCGCCGCCGCAAAAGTAAAGCTGGCGCTGGCTGCGGATCTGACGTTATAGACAGAGTCATCAAAACCTACGCTGTGGCCGCTGGGCTTGATGGTATCCACGCTGGCATTGCTGCTGTCGACCGTTGTGGTGGCATTGCCCGCATCATCGGTGGCGGTCACGGACACATTTAAATTGTCCTCATCCAGGGCTCCGACCGGGGTGTAGGAGGCTGTCCAGCTACCCGAGCTGTTGTTGGCGACCACTGCTGCACCGCCACCGAAGCTGGTGAAGTTGACGGTGGCACTCACAATATCGGCATTGCTGTCGCCGCTCGGGGTGTTATCCCAGGTGACGGTCACCGTATCGCCCGCTTTGAACACGTCACCCGTACCGGTGGCGCCGGACAGATTGATAGCACCATCGCTGACGACAGGCACTTGATTGTCGATGCTTGCGTTATCGCTGCCGCTGACGGTGGTGACATTGCCCGTCGTATCCACGGCGGTAATCGCAACGTTAAGGCCGGCCGTATCCAGGCCACCGGCAACGACTGTGTAGGTCGCCGTCCACACGCCCGCGCTCTCGCTGGCGCTCACCGCCGCACCGCCACCAAACGCGCTGAAGTCGATAGTGACGGTGGCAGTATCGCCATTGTTGCTGCCGCTGTTGTCGCCGCTGATGCTGTTATTCCAAGTGGCGGTGATGGTGTCGCCTAATCTGTAAACCCCAGCCGTGCCGGTGGCACCGGACACACTGATATTGCCTGCCGTGACCAGGATGGCATCGCGGTCCACGCTGTGGGCGGTACCAGCGGTAAACGCCGCCGCCAGATTACCGACCAGATCGGTTATGCCCGCGCCGGTGGTATCGAGCCGCAAGGTACCGGTGCCAGTAATGGCAGTAACGGTGACCGTCACACCGGTGCCCGCAGCCGCCGATACGCTGGCGATGGTGCCTGCCGCCGTGCCGGTGGTGGTCAGGGCGAAGGCGTTGGTGGCTAAGCCGTAAACCGTATCGTCAAAGACCACATCGAAACTGACGTCGCCATCGGTTGGCGCTGCCTCGACCGGTGCCGAGCTGCTCACTGCAGGCGACGTGGGGTCGATCACCACTTCCAGCATCGCAGACGCAGTCGAGGTATTGCCGGCGGCATCGGTGGCCGTCAAAGTAATTTCGTGGGTGCCTTCGGCCAGGGCGGTATCGGGTGTAAAGGTCCAGGCGCCGCTGCCATCGGCAGTGGTTGTGCCCAGAGTGCCATCCACGCTGGAAACAATCGCAACCGTGGCGTCAGCCTCGGCGGTACCGGTCAAGGTGGGTGTGGTGTCATTGGTCCTGTTATCGCTACTGGACTCGCCCGAATCCGACAGGGGGTCCAACACCGGTACGGCCGGCGCCATCGGCGCGTCCCGATCCACCGTATGGGCAGACCCGGTAATGAACTCCGCTACATAACCGTTGGTATTGTTGCCATTGCCACTGGCATCGGTGATATCGGTCTCGCCATTGAGATCCAGCCGCAAGGTGCCGGTACCGGTAATGCCATTGACGGTCACCGTGACGCTGCTGCCGGAGGCCGCAGACACGCTGGCGATGGTAGCCGCTGCAGTTTGGGTAGCGGTCAGGGTAAAGTCGTCGATGGTGATATTGCTGGCCGTCTCATCCAAAGCAACAGCGAAGGCCATGCTCGCATCCCCTGCCCCGGGAGTGCCGCTGACGGTAATACCGGTAACAACCGGCGGCGTGATATCCGCCACCGTGAAGTTCCAGGTTGTAGGATTGGTGATACCCGCAAACGCATTGCCTGCCAAATCGGTAAGCGCACCACTGGCAATCTGCACGTAATAACTCGCGTTTTCCAACAGGTTCGCGGTCAGGCCGATGGTCAGAGCCGCGTCCGTGATAGTTAACTGTTCATTAGGGTCGGTGACATCAATCGATGTGAAGAGAACATCATAGCTGTCGTAAATCGCAATAGTGCCAAGACCCAGGGCAATGTCTTCGCTAAGCGCGACAACCAGATTGGCGCCAGGGGCTACAGCGGTTGCGTCATCCAGAGGGTTGAGACTGACCAGCTTGGGGACGACTGCATCCACCAGCACGCCAGTGGTAGAGCCCACTGAGTTGAGGGCCAGGTTCAGGTTATTGCCCGCCGCGTCCTGCAGGGTGCCGTTGTTGGTTTCCAGAGCGGTCAACTCTATGCCGTCTGCGTCATTGTCGCCCGTCTGTACCGTGTAGCTGAACACCAAAGCCGAGGTGGCTGTGCCGCCGGTGTAGACCGCGTAGCGAGTCTCGCCCCCTATACCCAAAACAATGCGCGGTATGCCGCCGGTGGCGTCAACGGTGACCTTCTCACTGAGAGCAAGGGTAAAACTCAACACTTCGCCCGCGATGTATGTGGCGCTGCCGGGCACAGTGACGCTGGAGATGGTGGGAACCGCGCTGTCAATCACGTAATTGTTGGATGTGCTGGTGCCCAAACCGGTGTTACCCGCCGCATCATTCACGCCGGTGTTGTCGAGGGTTATCACATTGGTAGCGTCGTCCACGTTGGCGCTCGGCGTAAGGGTAGTTGTCCAGGAAATCCCGCCTTCAGAACTGCTCAACCCGCTAAGGCTGCCGTTCTCAACACTGAAATCGCCGATGGTCAGTCCGGTTATCGCCTCGTTGAAAGTGATGGTGACGAGAGACGTTTCACCACTAGCTAGCGCGGCATTTGCAAGCACGATTGTGGCTGTTGGGCGTGCCGTATCTATCGCATAGTTATTCGAGTCCGTTGTACCTGCACCCGCATTGCCTGCTGCATCTACCACCCCGGTGTTAATCAGCGTAATCAGGTTGGTGGCGTCGGTAACACTGGCCGCCGGGGTCAAAGTGGCCGTCCAGATAATACCGCCATTGCCGCTGCTGACCGCACTTAGAGTTCCGTTGGCAACGGTGAGATCCGCATTGGTGAAGCCCGATACAGCTTCACTGAAAGTGATAGTGATCAGCGAGATTTCTCCTACGCGCAGCGCTGTATCAGCTACAACTATAGCGGCCGTTGGCGCTACAAGATCTACAGTGGCGTTACTGCTATCGGCCTGGGTTCTGGTATTGCCAGCATTATCCGTTGCCGTGATTGACACATTGCCATTGTTAGTAGCCATGCCGCCCATAACAAGGGTATAACTGGCCGTCCAGGTGCCACTGCTGTTGCTTGCCACCACAGCTGAGCCACCACCAAATTGACTGAAATCAACGGTAACGGAGCTGATGGTATCGCTGTT
>CAYNST010000066.1:14647-17742 GCA_964399955.1 uncultured Cellvibrionaceae bacterium
CTGATGGTATCGCTGTTGTCGTCGCCAAAGGCGGAGTTGTCCCAGCTGGCCGTGACGGTATCGCCAATTTTGTACGCGCCGCCGGTACCGGACGCACCGGAGATTCCTATGGCGGCATCGCTGACGGCCGGTGCGGTATTGCCGGCGAGACCATAAGTGACCTTGCGCAGGGCCTGGTTGCTGTACTCAAGGATCAGCATGTCACCGTTGGACAGCTTCGCCACTTCGAACGGGTTAGCTAAATTCGCCGAGGTAGCAGGGCCCCCGTTGCCACAGAGCTGATCGCCACAGGTGCTCTTCACGATCCCGGCGATGGTGGAAATAATGCCGGTGGACATATCCACCCGACGGATCGCGGCGTTGCTTGAGTCGGCAATCAACAGGTCGTCATTGCTGTCGACCATCAGCGAGAACGGGCTGGTCAGACGAGCGTCGATGCTGACGGCCGAGCCGCCATCACCGCAGGGCGAGACCGCGCACGAGGCGCGCTGATTGCCGGCCACAGTGGAAATAATTTGGGTATGGACGTCGACTTTGCGGACCGCGTGGTTGCCGTATTCGGTCACGTAAATATTGCCGACCGAATCCACCACCACGGAGCTCGGGCCGTTGAATTGGGCGCTGGTGGCCAGTCCGCCATCACCACAGGGCGCGGTCGTGCACGAGGATTTCATGGTGCCGGCATAAGTCGAGATGATTCCACTGGCCAAGTCCACTTTGCGAATCACGTGGTTGCCGTAGTCGGCGATATACATGATGTCGCCGTCTGGACTGAAGGCTATTCGGGTCGGGCTGTTGAGTTTCGCATCGGTAGCCAGGCCGCCTTCGCCGCATGGGATTGCGGAACAAGACGACCTAATGGTGCCGGCCACGGTGGTGATAATGCCAGTGTCTTTGTCGATTCTGCGAATTGCGTGGTTGGAGAAGTCGGCGATGTAAATGTTGCCCTCGGCGTCGGCTCTCGCCCCGCGCGGGCCGTTGAGCAGCGCCGCGCTGGCCAATCCGCCGTCGCCACAGGGTGCGACGGTACAGGAGGTGCGCGGGGTGCCGGCGAAGGTGCTGATAACGCCGGTGGCCGCATCAATCTTGCGCAGTGCATGACGGCTGAATTCGGCGATATAAATGTTATCGGAGGAGTCTACGCCCATGCCTGCCGGTGAATAAAGTTTGGCATCCAAAGCCGGACCGCCGTCGCCACAGGGTTCCACCGAGCAGGCGCTCTTCAAACTGCCCGCCACCATATCTATGGTGCCGATTTCAGCTGCCGCCACGGTGAAAGCGGCGATAGCTGCATAAGCTGCAACTCCCACCGTCAATAGTACCGAACGAGACAACCAAGTGCGCTTGCCGCAGAGTAACCGATTATTCATATCAAAACCCGAAGAAGGAACGCGAAATATAGACCAACCCACCGGCGCCCAAAGCCTCTGAAATACCAGTGACCTTGCTGAACGCGACCATAGCTTTCCGAGCCCTGCTACCCCAACCGTTGACACCAGCACTCAGTGAAAACCAAACAAGGCCCAGTTGCCCAAAGTCTTTACTATCGCTTTGCGGATGACATGGTGCTTTGTGAGCCCCGCTATAGCCGAGCCACGCGATTTAGATAAACCGACAAACATAAAATGACCGAAGGTGTACCCAGCGTGACTTGTTGCGGCGTGACCGAAAGACCGACCGCGGCAAGTTTTTTATATTCAAGTGGTCTTTTTACCGCCAGATCGCACTAAAAACCGTTTATTGGCTTGATAGCTGGTCACTACCAAGGACAACTTCAAACCGTCCAAAATTTCCGGCAGGCTGCCGCTGGATAGACGGAAAAATATCAAAGACATCAACGCTTGCGTCGTTACCCGCCGGCGGAGTTTTAGCAGCGTCATTCATCCCTGATTCTTCGTTTTTTCAATTGCTCTTCGATTTGCTTCCGACCCGGCTTGGACTTTGCTACAAATGCGACACATTCGGTAACAATTGCCGCAGAAAGCGAAGTTCAAGAGTAATAACTATAGTCGTCGCCAAAATCCGTGCTTTTTATTTTTCACCCGTAATCCAGATATTCACGGTATCGCCAAAATTGCTGCTTTGCAGCGGACTGCTGTGCCGATCGAGGGGACCAGCCACGATAGCGCGGCAAACCTTCAGGATCCAAGACGGAACCCTGGCTGCCGGATTTCTTCTCCGCCTGGTTGCGCTGTTGCTGTATATCCGGTTGAACGAGGAGGATTTTTAGGTGCGCTTGCAGCTCCGAAAGTATCTGCAACATAACCTCCCGCCGTTCAAACCGCAGCAGAAAATAGCCAAAATACGGCATCAAAAACAGATTGGTTACCTGAATTGCCCCAGGGGCCAGCTCTATCAATTCGTCGCCAGGGAAGGCTCTGGGAGTTTTTACGATCGGTCGAGGAGCAGCCTGAATCCTAAGTGCGGCCTCTATACGACGATATGAGCCATCGCCAATGGGCTCAAAAGTCACCCATTCGTAGAAGTTTTTGAATGTAGGGCGGTTGTTGCTCTCAGTATCAGCAAATGCGGCCTGGTGAAGTAAAATAAGCGCAAGAACAGCTCTTATGGGCAGCATACACCTCTAATGGAGCAGATAAAGCGTGGCATAGGGGAATTGTCGGCACTATCTGTTGCGATCTCCTGCCTGGTAGAAGGTTTCTCTTCGCACCCAAACCAGAACCTAAAAACGGGAGGGGATTAGGCCGCATCAAACCTTAAGCAAGATTCACCAGGAGGATTTGGCGAAACCGACGTTGACCGCCGATGTGGCTTAGTCCGTCAGCTACCTGCTACTCACCGTGCAATCCCAGGTGTCATTCAACCATCATCCGCCAGACTTGTTAAACCAGTTCCGGCTCGGATTTGTAGCAAATATGCTCACCTTTTTTTGCTTATAGGCTAACTATAGACCTCAAACAAAGATTTGGTGGGTAGGCGGAAAATATTGGCGGGTAAAACCCTATGCTTTTAACGCCAGTGCGATTTTCATCCAGACGCTTGCCGGGCCTTAACGCTGGCTGCGCACTGTCGAAGGTGGCTGGCATGCGTTGCTGGATTGGAGGTTTTTTTTGGTACAGCTCTCACCTTTGCTA
>CAYNST010000067.1:0-3876 GCA_964399955.1 uncultured Cellvibrionaceae bacterium
CAAGGTAAAAACAGAGCGGTTTTCACGGCTTTCTCCGCGACGACCCCTAGCTTAGCCAAGGTCGTGGTTTAGGTGTCGCCCGCGCACCCGGCGAACGCGGCACATGCGGGCCTGCGTCCGCCGCGCTGGCGGCCCCTGCGCTAAATGCCTGCCAGAGGCGGCGCGGCTGGGTCACCGTAGCTGGTCAGTTCAAAATCAAAGCGATTCAGTATCGCGGCATGCAATCCGGCCGTGCGCCCGCCATTGGCATTGACGACGCGCCCGGGTTGAAAGCCGCCAGCGCGGCCGGCGAGCAGGGTGGGCATGTCGCGGCGGCCGTGCGAATCGCCGTTGCCGTTCTCAGAGCAATACAGCGCCAGGGTTTCGTCATACAGGCTGCCGCTGGGTGTTGGTGTTTTGCGCAGTCGGTCAACCAGGTAGGCAAACCTGCGCACCTTGAAGCGTGAGGTGAGTACCACGCGTTCGTCGGCAATGCGTGCGGCAACATTCCTGGGCAGGGAATCCAAATCTCTGGCGCGGTCGTTGTCCCCAAGCTTGTGGGAGATAAAGTGGTCGCTGTGATTGCCTACGCCGATGGTTCCGGATTCATCGCGTCTGCCGTCGCCCAATACATAATCGGCGTAGTTAACGCCCCAGCTGTTGCTGTACTGTACCGTAGCCACATTGGTCAGGTCGCAGGCCATGGCCATGATGGCGATATCGATGAAAAATTTGGACTTGTCGTGGAACCCTCTGCCTGTGCCGTCGATTTCGGCCGAGCTACAGGAGTGAGTCAGGTTTATCTGCTGCTCCATGGTACGGATACTGTCGTAAAATTCCTCAACCCGTTGGCGATCGGCTTGCCCCAGTTTTGCTTGCAGGCGGGTACAGTCTTCCTTGATGAAATCCAAAATGCTGGCATTGCGCTCGACAATGGCATTTGCCGTTGCGGTGTTTTCCTGGGCGCCAAACACCTTATTGAACAGGCGTGCGGGGTCTCTTTCTGTGTCCGCCGGGCGGCCGGCGCTTTCCCAGGAGATATACCCTTGCGACAGGGCCAGATCGGTGGAGGCCGACATGGCCAAATAAGGGTAGGGCGCGGAATGTTTTTGTGAGATAAGCACATCCAGGCTGGGTGCGACGGGTGTGTCTGCGTCACTGGATGAGGCGCGCCGATAGGCTTGCAACGCCATGGACGGGGTATGGATATTGGTGTTGAGCCCTTCGTGGTTAACACCGTTCACTACGGTAATGTCCTGGTAAATAGCTTCACACGCCGGCCAAATACCCTCGGCGGAAAACCCCGCAAGATCTTGCAGGCAAGGAGACAGGTTTTGCGGCGTAAGCATTCCGGTAGGGGGCTGCCACTGACCGGGGTCTGTACCGTTAGGGTAAAAAAAGCCAATAAAACGTTTTGGCGAGGTGTTTTGTGCCGATGCGTGGAGGGGCATCATCACCTCCAGCATGGGCAGTGCCAGTGACACACCGGCTCCGCGAAGCAGAGTACGCCTCGACAACGGTTTTTTGGTAATCAACATAAAACTCTCCGCTTGGCCGTTAGCTCCGCAATGGTGCTTTTTTGTTGCTGTTGCACTGTCATTTCGCGAAACCAAATATTTTCACTTCTCGCAGTGAGATCCAGTCGTAGGTGCTGGCATTGAGGCCGGTAATGGTTATGCGCACATAACGAGCATCGACGGGTGCAAATAAATTGCTGAGGACGTTGCCACCCTGGCTGTTTCTGCTGCGATCCACTACACGCGTGTAGTTGTTGCCGTCGGCGGACACCTCTATGGTGTAGTGGTAGGCTCTATCCATGTAAGGGTAAACCTCTGCCTGCACTACAGCGAACAAACCGCCCAGATCAATGGTTGCTTGCTGCGGATAATACTGAGCTGCCCAGCGCCCATCGCCGGTGACAATACCGTCGGTAATGCGGCTGCCGGGGTTGCCGTTTTCTGCCGATGAAGTTGACACGGGTTTATTAAGTGCAACGTTCTGCGCAACCGGTTGCTCTTCCACTTCTTCATCTGCAGGCTCCGGCGCAACCCGTACCCTGAACGAAGGATCTTCCACCATGCTCATCAACAGGGACGCAAACCGATAACCGGAATTCTCAAAGTTTTGCCCGGCCTGGTGCACCGTGCAATGGTCCGCCGCTTCGGGTTCGTGGTTGCGGCTATATAGAAATAGCCGGTCTGCCAGGCAGGCGCCCACGCTGGGCATCTGGGCCAGAGCATGAGCAATGTCCTGTACGCTCTGCACACTGGCGTCTCCGGCATCTGGGAAGCCTGGGGAAATGGGGAAATCCGCAAGATCAACCGATTGGTCAAAGAGGCCAATGCGGCTATAGGGGGAAAATGCGACCCCGATAGGATCTATCTGAGCGTGGCAGCGTTCACAGGATGCGTCTTCATTGCGTGCTGCGATGATCTCGGTGGGGGTAAAGCCTGCAAACTTGCTGTCAATGATTTCAGCTACGCTGCTTGGCAGTTGCAGCTCATTGCAGAGGAAGGTACTGCGCAGCCAGTTGCCGCGGATGGCCACCAGGTCACCGTCGGTCTTGGCAAAAAGGTTGGCGGCGTGCGACAAGATGCCGGTATTGCTGCGTGCGCCTGTCGGCAAGGTCATGGGCTCGGCCGTTGTGCTTGGTTCCGGCAGGCCATAAAAACGTGCCAGCGCCGGAGTCAAATAGGTGCGGTTTTCGGTGAATACACCCATGAAGTTTTTGTCCTGCCAGGCGTATTCATTCAGCAGCAAATTGGTCTCGGCGCGCATATCCTTGAATATGTCTGCGTACCAGTTGGCGGGCTTGTCTACAGGTTCAACCAAGAGGTTGGTGGCCAGCCACTGCTCAAAGAAATGGGTCAGGTTGGTCTTGGCGCGTTCATCCTCAAGCATCTCGCTGGCTACTTGGAGCAGGCCCTCGGCGCTGTCGAGCATGCCGCTTTCGGCTTTATCCATCAGTTCGTGGTCGGGCCCACTGCCCCACAAGGTAAAGGCAAGTCTGGATGCCAACTCATAGGCATTCAGCGTAGACAGCCCCTCCGGATTATTGCCCACTTCTACGCGATAGATGAAATTGGGGGACGAGAGGAGCAATTGCATAGCCAGTACATACTGATCGCCAACAGAATTGCTTTGGCTAACACTCACTTGCCGGACACGCTCGATCTCTTCTGTACTGAGGGGGCGCCGATAGGCCAGACGCCCGAACTGGGTGATAAAGCTATCGAGGCAAGCCGGGCTGGTGTAGTCGCAGCCCAGCACTTGGTCGCGCCGTTCCGCCGAGTTCATAAGCGCTTCTGCCTGCTCTGTGGCAACACTTATATAGCCGTTGAGGTGACTTACCTGCACGCCTTGAACACTGGCAACCGTTTTGAAGTTGTGCACCGAGGGGTCGTCGGGTATGGCCGCTACATCCGGCGGCTGAGGCAGTTGCATGAGTGCCTGCAGCGATGCGGCGTATTCCAGCCTGGAGAGGCGCTTGAACACCGACGGGCTGGGCGTGGCTGCACCGGAATTACACTGAGAGGCGTCAGGTTTGCGGTTGAACTCGGCCATGATGTAGGCGCTGACGTTAACCGCGCAGTCCCCGCTGCATTGTTGCGCAACAACAGCGCCGCCTGGCGGCATGGCTACATCAATATAGTTGCTGAGAGCGGTAGGGTTGTCGCACAGGGAGCAGCCGGTAAGGGAGGGGGTCTCAAACTGGCTTACACCCTGGCCGTCTTCGCCGTGGCACAGTTGACAGTACTGCTGGTAGTCTCCTTGACCAACCAGCGGGTCCCCCGGGATGGTTGGGGCAGGTACAACTGCACCACTTGAACTGGACGAAGAGCTGCTGGAGCTTGACGAAGAGCTACTGGAGCTTGACGAAGAGCTGCTGGAGCTTGA
>CAYNST010000067.1:3976-17605 GCA_964399955.1 uncultured Cellvibrionaceae bacterium
CTGGAGCTTGACGAAGAGCTGCTGGAGCTTGAGCTGGACGATGTGGAAGGGTCGGGAGTGACTTCCCCGCCGCAGGCGACTAAAAACACGCTGCTTGCCAGTGCAAGCAATAAAGTTCTAATCACAGCTTCACCTCAATGTCCTTTTTATTCTGGTTTTCTTAGATGGAAGCCGATAGCGTCTGATCAAGCTGGCGCAGGGGAACCCTAGCGGCATCTAGAGAAAAGGGACATTGACGATAACAAATTACAGCCGGGCGTTCCGCGCGCTGGCTCACAATTCCCGGCAGTGCTTGTTGCGCGTTTTGGCCCCGCCCTGAAACCTAAGCGCCATTGTGCATAGCCGCGGTCGGTATTCAGCTTGCACTGGAGTTTGCGCATAATTTGGTTAACTAATGAACTTTACAGCTTGGAGCTCACAGGTTTCCCCTGGCACTTTACCGATGCGCACGCTATTTGAACCGTCTCGGGATGAAATGAATAATAACGGCGCTACAAAGAGCTACACCTGCCTGGTCAGACGGTCAATCAGCGGCTTTGGGTGCGCTGAGGGCTCTGCTGTAATAGCCGGATGGGTCGAAGCAGCAGACCCGGCGTTTTCCGCAGGCGAGCTTATCGCAGGCGTCGCGGATGCGTTTTGCGCGGGTGGCGGGCTGCTTGGCAGAGGTTACCCAGTGTATCCAGTCGACGCGCGCAATAGTGGTGGTATTCATCCAAACGGTGTGCGCTGCAGGAGCCGCCGCCAGGGCCTCCTGCAGGTCGGCTGGGACTGCCGGCTCCGGCTCTTGCGCGACTGGAGCAATCTCAAAGGTGGCCAAGTCTCCGATATTCACCTTGGCCGCCGCCAACAGCGCATCATTTAGTGGCAGCCAGTGACTCAGCTGGCCATCCGGCTCCAGAGTGGTTTGGAAGCCGTACCCATTAACTGCGCCCAAGACGGTAGTTCTTCCTCGCCGGGGCAGCGTCTTGCTTGCGTCCTTGGGCAGGACCACAAAAGCCGGCGGGCCGTCGGCGCTTAGCTTTGCAGGGCGAAGAATAGTTGCGTCAAATCGGGTTTTATTCTGGTTCATCATTCGCGCCTGAGCCTGGCCATGACTCCACACACCGCTTGCGCACCTGCATCCGCCTTTGGGGGCGGCTGCAATGCCGCAACGCCTGGAGCTAGTCTGGGAACCAAATTTACGTCAACTGCAGCTGAATATATCTTCCAGCCCACCATCAACCGAACCGGTTAACGCAGCATTTGTGCATTCGGTACTTTTTGTTGACGCAGGCGAGCCCGGAACGCCTCCAGAGGGGTTGCTGTCGTATTGCCATCGCAGTATCCGTCCGCTGCTATCACCACTGATGCCCTGGGCCACAGTGGAGTCTATCCCTTGCCGATGATATACCGCAAAGAAAGACTGCGCGTTCGAAAAGCTGTCAGCTACACAAGTGTTGGCGGTCAATTCCGGTTTCCCTGCTTCGACTATCCCGCAGTTTGTTGCTCCAGCCCCAGCCGCTTCCTGCACCTTGCTCGCGAACTGGCTCAAGCCCTGAGCGGTTGGTGTTCTGTCGTGAGTGTGATCACCGCCACATCCAGGAAAACAGGCGAGGGCTGTTATCACAAAAAAGATTTTTGAATTATTCATTGAATTATTCCCTATGCAGTGGCTGTAACTGGTGTTAGCCCCTTGACTGGAAAGATCGGAGTTTTCACTGGTGCGGAAATTCTTTCCACCCAAGTGGTCCACCCGACCGAACCCAGCGGGTCTCCGCATTATGGCACCGGCTGACACGTCCGCGACCGTCAGTGTGTAAGGAAATGTAACTGTGGGAGAGGGCGCATGCCCGTGCCACGAGCGGGTCACAGGATTGGGCCAAATAGTGATGATGCTTCACCAGCAATGAGGGGTGCTCCGGGTAAAATTGTTCTGTAAAAGCTGCCATCATTGAATTTGAGCTTTAACGAATACCTGAATACCCGGCTGAATCTGCCGCCCTCCCCGCTGAAAGGGGCATGCCTTTTGATTGCTGTGGCTGTGGCGATCGCAGGGAGCAGGCGGGCATTAGTCACCCGCCGACTGCGATTCAGCCTGCGCCACTGAACCGAGTTGCACGGTTGCGGGTCCTAGGTCAGTTGACACCGGCTTCAGGCCGGCCCTAAACTCAAACCACGTGCAACAAATGCAGACTGCTGATGGCAATATTGGGTCGCTTTAGACATACCGGTCGCAGATGGGCAGCCAGTTCCATAGCTGCCTTGCTGTTGCCGTGGTGCCTGATGCTGTGTGCCGCTGAAGTTCACGGCGCGGCTGCTATTGCTGTGGCCGAGCCTTTCAGCCAGAGCGCTGGAACAGCGGACGCAGGCAAACCCAGCCCCGCGATGCCCTGTCACGGCTCTGCAGGCGGCCTTGTGGAGCATAATTCGGCGCAGGACGAGGCGGACGCCGGCCAGCAGAATTGCCCTAGTTGTGACGCTTCGCCCGAGCAGGTCTCCGGCGTCCAGCCCCTGCCTGCGGTGGCTGTTGGGCAAATTTATGAAACCTACGAGGGCTTTGCGGACCTGGCTTATCGGGCATCAACCCCGGTGGGGCCAGACCCTCCGCCTCTCTCCGTTCCCATCTATCTTCTAAACGAAGTTTTCCTGATCTGACAGCGGGTACTCCTTTGCAAGAGTGCTTGTGTCTTTTTGCGTTTCAGGAAAACTGTTATGTTTCGCTCTCCCTTTTGTGCCCGCCGTGCAGGTTGTGTAACTGTGCTGGCGTTATCTTCCGCTTTGATCCTGGGCGGCTGTGCCAGTACGTCCTCCTCGGCCAACCGTGCTTTAGCTCACCCCCAACCCAGTAAGTTAGAAGCACCTTTGCCCAGCCTGCCGGCTTCGGCTGATCTCCCGGCTCTTGTCCGCTACACGCTTGCCCACCACCCACGTATGCGGGCTGCGGCCGCCGATGTGCGCGCGGCAAAAGCCGAAGCCCACGCTGCCGGTGGGTTGATGGACCCGGTATTGAATGTCAGCCAGAGCCTGGCAGGCGAAGAAGCACAGAGCCTCAGTGTACAGCAGAGCCTGCCATTGTTTGGCAAGCGCGGCCTGGCGCGCGAGCAGGCGGACTTGCGGGCGCAAGCGGTAGCGGCCTTGCAGGATCAGGTGCGGCTGGATCTGACTGTGGAGCTGATAGACGCCTATGCCGAATATGCTTACATCACCGGCGCCGGTGCGGTTCTGGTAGAGCAGGAGCAGTTGAGTCGACAGTTGGTGCAGGTGGTGGGGGTTCGCTACCGGACCGGCGAGACGCAACAGGCGCCGCTGTTGCGCATGCAGAACCAGGTTGACGATTTGGCGCGGGAGCGAGAAGCCCTGATTGAGTTGGCAGAGGCTGCCGGTGCCAAGCTTAATGCCGCATTGGGACGGCCTTTGGATGCCAGCCTGCCGGCTGTTGATCTTGCAGGTGTGCAGTTGGCGGACCCTCCTGCCGCGCTTGCTGAGCGCTTGCGGGCGGAGAGCCCGCTGTTGCGGGCAACGGCGCTGCAGTTGGCTGCGGACCAAGTGGGGCGGCGCCTGGCGGGGCGGGCGGGTCTGCCGGACCTGATGCTGGGCGCCGAGTTTATGCGCAACCCGATGATGAGTGGCAACAGCGTCAACCTGATGGCCGGTATAACCCTGCCGGTGTGGCGCAACCGTTACCGGGCGCAGCAAAACCAGGCCGACGCGCTCTATTTGGCCCGCGAGCAACGCTTGCAGGACCAACAGCTGCAATTGCACGCCGAGCTGAAAATGGCCGAGTATCGGTTGCGGGAAGCCAGGCGCAGACGTCAGTTGTATGGCGATGTGTTGCAGGTGCGAGCCAGCCAGGCGTTTCAGTCAACGCAAACGGCTTACCAATCCGGTGCCGCCACTTTTGCAGACCTGGTGGACAGTCAGCGAGAGCTGTTGGCGTTCCGCTTAGGCCATCTGCGGGCTCAAGCGGATACTTTAGTGGCCGGTGCGCAACTGATGGCGCTTGTGGACCTGGATCTACTTTCTGCAGTTGCCGGAGGCGATCATGAATAATTGGAGTGACCGTCCTGGTCGGTGCAATGCGGTGGTGCGAAGACTGAGGTATTCGCAGTTTTCGGTAGCCGCGCTAGGTGCGCTATTGATCTTTTGCGGTGCAGCCAAGTTGAGTGCTCAGGAGGTGGATCACAGCGGTCACGATCACCTCCATGATCACGATAGGGACCAACACGAGCAGCCGAGAGGTACCGGCCTGCCGCGCAGCCAAGGCGCAGCGCTGCCGTCGGAGCTGGTGCCCACCCGGCAGGCGGAGCAGACCTATACCTGCTCCATGCACCCGCAGGTGCGCTCCAATGATCCCAACGGCCGCTGTCCAATATGCGGTATGAGACTGGTTCCAGTTACGCAAACCGATCCTGCGCAAGCGCAAGGCAGCGGCGCCGACGGGCTGCTGCTGAGTCCACGAGCGATGGCGCTGCTGGATATCCGCACAACGACGGCGCAGCGCCGCACCTTGACTGCGGAGGTTTCTCTACCCGGGCGGATTGCAGTGGATGAAAGCCTGCGGCGCACCATCAGCGCGCGCGTTGGCGGCCGGGTGGAGCGGTTGCATGTCACCACCACCGGCGAGCCCATAAGACTTGGCGAGCCTATTGCCGAGCTGTACAGCCCGGAGTTGATGGTCATGCAGCAGGAGCTGTTGCAAGCTGCGCAGCTTCGACGCCAGGCCGCGCAGGCGCCGGCTCTGACCGCAACCGCCAAGGCCAGTTACCAGGCAGCGCGAGAGGCATTGCGGCTGGCGGGGCTGTCAGAGCAGGCAATAGACGCCATTGAAAAGCACGGGCAAGTGAACGAACACCTTACTCTTGAAGCGCCATTTCAGGGTGTGGTAATGCGGCGTTCGGTGAGCCAGGGCGACTATGTCAGCACCGGCGACACGTTATTTGAACTGGCGGATCTCAGTCAGGTATGGGCACAGCTGGAGGCCTTTGAGTCCGATTTGCCACACTTGAGTCTGGGGCAGACGGTGAGCTTGTCGCTGACTGCCCGGCCGGGCCAAACTCTTCAGGGCCAGGTGGCCTTCATTGAGCCTTGGGTGGATGAGCAGCGCCGCACAGCCCGCGTGCGGGTAACGTTGGCCAATCCGGATGCGTCCCTTTACCCCGGCATGCTGGTTAGCGGCCAGGTGCAGAGTGTGGGCCCGCCGGTGCTGGCCATTCCGGCATCCGCGCCTTTGCATATGGGAGAGCGGGCGCTGGTCTATGTGCGTCAGGCACACGCTGAAGCAGCCGTATTTGTACCGCGAGAGGTGAGACTGGGCGCCTTGGCCGGTGGCTACTACCCCGTGCTTGCCGGCCTGCAACCGGGTGAGCAAGTGGTGGTTCAGGGCGCCCTGCGACTGGACAGCGAGCGGCAGATCCAGGGTTTGCGCAGCATGATGTCAGCCGATGGCGGCGGGACCCCCGCGCATGACCACGGTGGCGCCGGCTCGTCGCAGCAGAGCCGGCCACAGCCTGCCGGAGGCACTCATGCCCACTGAAGCGCGCGGGATCTTTGACCGGCTGGTCGCGCTGTGCCTGCGCGAGCGGCTGGCGGTGATCGTCACCGTAGTACTGCTAATTATCTGGGGCGTCATGGTGGCGCCTTTCGCGTGGGACACCGGCCTGCCGCGAGACCCCGTCCCGGTCGACGCCATTCCCAATCTGGGCGACAACCAGCAAATCATCTTTGTCGACTGGCCCGGCCGCTCGCCGCGCGATGTGGAAGATCAGATTACCTATCCATTGAGCAGCGCCCTGCTGGGAGTGGCGGGGGTGCGCGATGTGCGCAGCCTGTCCATGTTCGGTTTTAGCAGCATTGCGGTCATCTTCGAAGAGGACGTTGAGTTCTACTGGTCCCGCTCGCGGCTGCTGGAAAAACTCAGCAGTTTGCCTGCCGGCACCTTGCCACCGGATGTACAGCCAGCACTGGGGCCGGATGCTACCGCCCTGGGGCAGGTGTTGTGGTTTACCCTGGAAGGGCGGGACCCGGATGGCAAACCCACCGGCGGCTGGGATCTGCATGAGCTGCGCAGTTTGCAGGATTGGACCGTCAAGCCCGCGCTGCTGGCGGCCCAGGGTATCAGCGAAGTGGCCTCCGTCGGCGGTGTAGTGCAGGAGTATCTGGTGGAGGTAAACCCCGACGCGCTGCGGGTGTACGGCGTCACGCTGGAGCAGGTTGCCGCAGCCGTTCAGGCCAGCAACCTGGATGTGGGCGCGGGCACTACGGAAATCAACCGGGTTGAATACGCGCTGCGCGGTGTGGGCCTGATCAAAACCCCGCGCGACATCGAACAGGCCGTGGTGCATTTGGGGCCCGACCAAGTGCCGTTGCGAGTGCGCGATTTGGCCAAAGTCAGTCTTGCGCCGGAGCCGCGTCGCGGGGTGCTGGATGTTTCCGGCGCTGAGGCTGTGGGCGGCGTGGTTACCGTGCGCCAGGGTTTCAACCCCCGGCGGGCTATTGAAAATGTGCGGGAGCGCCTGGATCAGTTGGCGCCGGCTCTGCCACGGCGAGCGGTGGTGGACTGGAGCCTGGTGAAACCGGGCGCGGTTCCGGAATTTGCCCGCCAACACGGCTTGCCGGTTTTTTCCATGGAGCCGCAAGCGCAAGCGCAATGGTTGCACTGGTTACAGACCCACTGGCCGGACAGACCGTCGTGGCTGACATCCAGCCAGGTAACCCTGGTGCCGTTTTACGACCGTGCCCAATTGATCGACGAAACCCTCGGCACCCTCAAGGATGCACTGACGCAGCAGCTGCTGGTTACCATTGTGGTGGTGTTGGTGTTGCTCAACACTCTGCGCGGAGCGCTGGCGGTGGTTGCCACCTTGCCCATGGCTGTTCTGCTGACTTTTATCGGCATGAAGCTGCTGGGTGTCGAAGCCAATATCGTGGCGTTGGCCGGCATCGCCATTGCCATCGGCACCATTGTGGATATGGGGATCATCATTACAGAGAACGTCTTCACCCGCCGCCAACGCTTCCCGCAGGAGACGCCATTTGAAGTGGTTTACCAGGGGGTGGCGGAGGTAAGCGGGGCGGTGGTCACCGCCATTGCCACCACGGTGATCAGCTTTTTGCCGGTGTTTGTCATGAGCGGCGCCGAGGGCAAGCTGTTTACACCGCTGGCCTTCACCAAGACGCTGGTGCTGCTGGCGTCGGTGGTGCTTGCCTTGACACTGGTGCCGGTGCTATTACGGTTTTTGCTTACCCCGCGTTCCCGCCGTTGGCAGGGCCGCGCCTGGGGCTTGCTGGCGGCAGTTTTGTTGGTGGTGGCTGTGTGGCAAACCTGGTTTTGGTTGGCTTTGGCAGCCGTTCTGCCCGCATTGCTCGCGCTTGGGTATTCGCCCTGGTCAGCTCGGTTGCAACTTGACCGGCAGGCGCGGCTATGGTTGCAGCGGGTCAGACAACACCCGACGGCAGCGGCGGTGATTGCGCGGATTCCACCCCGGCTGCAACCCGATGTCACCCGCTTGCCGCAAATTGTCATAGTGCTGGTTGCCGGCCTGGTCCTGGCGGGCGTATGGGAGCCGCTGGGCCCGGTAGGCTCGCTGCGCAACAGCCTGTTTGTGCTCCTGGTGTTTGGCCTGGTATTGGGCGGGGTGGTGCTGTTGCTGCATTTTTACGACCACATCCTGCGCTGGTGCCTGGTACACAAGGCACTGTTTTTAAGTCTGCCGTTGTTGCTGGTGGTTATGGGACTGAATATCTGGCTGGGCTTTGAACGGGTAATGCAACCGTTTACGGCCACGGTTGAGCGCGCCGGGCTCACCACCGAGAGCCTGCGGCAATCGCGTTTCTGGAGCAGCGCCCTTGCCGCTTTTCCCGGATTGGGACGGGAGTTCATGCCCGCCCTGGATGAAGGCGCGTTCCTGTGGATGCCCAGCACCATGCCGCACGCTTCCATCGGCGAGGTACTGGAGGTGCTCAGTCAGCAAAATCGTGCCATCGCCGCCATTGCGGAGGTGGAATCCGCTGTGGGCAAGGCTGGTCGCGCGGACACCCCGCTGGACCCGGCGCCGCTGTCCATGTTTGAGACCATCATTCAGTACAAGAGCGAATACCGACTTAACGCGCAGGGTCGGCGCGAGCTGTTCCGCTACGACCGCGAGCGGGGGGAATTTGTGCGAGACGCGCAGGGCGAGCTGATTCGGGATGCAAAGGGCCGGGCGTATCGCCAGTGGCGGGCTCACATCCACTCGCCGGATGACATTTGGCAGGAGATTGTGGCTGCAGCCCGCATGCCGGGCAGCACCTCGGCGCCTAAACTGCAACCCATAGAAACCCGCCTGGTCATGCTGCAAACCGGTATGCGCGCCGCCATGGGAATCAAGGTTCTGGCGCCGGACCTGGAGCGCCTGGAACCTGCGGTACTTGCGCTGGAAGATGCGGTGCGTCAGGCACCGGGCGTGGCCGAGGGCTCGGTGAATGCCGATCGGCCGGTGGGCCAACCCTGGCTGGAATTTCACCTAGACAGAGAGCGCATTGCGCGGCACGGGCTGAGTGTGGCCCAGGTACAAATGGCCATTAGTACCGCTGTGGGGGGGGAGGTGGCAACCCGCACTGTGGAAGGCCGCGAGCGCTACGCGGTGCGGGTCCGCTACCCGCGGGAGCTGCGTCAAACCCCCGAGCAAATGAAACGCATACAGGTGGCAACACCCGGGGGCGCTTCTGTACCTCTGGAGCAACTGGTGGATATCCGCTACCTGCGCGGCCCGCAAATGATTCGCACAGAAAACACCTTCCTGGCCGGCTATGTCACCTTTGGCGCTGGCGCAGACTTGGCCGAGGTGGACGTCGTTGAAGCGGTGCAAACCTATCTCAGCGAGCGCCAGGCAGCGGGTGATCTGCGGTTGGATGCCGGCGTGAGTTACAGTTTTGCCGGCAGTTATCAAAACCAGATCCACGCTGCAAAAACCTTGCTCTTGGTCATTCCTTTGTCCCTGAGCTTGATTTTCATGTTGCTGTACTTTCAGTTTCGTGCGGTGTCTACCGCGTTGATCGTGTTCAGTGGTGTGGCTGTTGCCTGGGCCGGTGGCTTTATCATGGTTTACCTTTACGGCCAGGAGTGGTTTGCCAATTTTTCCTTGCTGGGTGCCAACCTTCGAGAGCTGTTCAACATGCAGACCGTCAACCTGAGCATTGCCGTCTGGGTGGGGTTTTTGGCGCTGTTTGGCATAGCGGTAGACGATGGGGTGGTGATGGGCACCTACTTGAAGCAGCGTTTTGCCGAAGGCTTGCCGAAGGATGTTGGCCAGGTGCGCGACTGGACGCTGGATGCGGCCCGCAGGCGAGTCAAGCCGTGCCTGATGACTTCCGCCACCACCATTCTGGCCTTGTTGCCAGTGTTGTCAGCCAGCGGGCGCGGCGCGGATTTGATGATCCCCATGGCCATTCCCACCTTTGGCGGCTTGGCGTTTGTCTCCCTGAGCATGTTCGTAGTGCCGGTGTTGTTTTGTTGGGTGGAAGAGCGGAGGCTTGCGCAGGCGAAGGCCGGCAGTGTTTAACGGTTCATGGGCAGGGCCTGAATCTGGCCCATCTGCGAATGCGGTACAACGGCAGAAGGTGGTGCAGGCGCTGCATCTTCAAAGCCGTGTGCGGGGCGTTTCTGAGCTTCACTCTGATAACTCAGTTGGCGGCTGTTGTGGTCAATGCGCCCCAGGTGCACAGATACGCGTTGCAGCCAGCGCGCCGCCTCCATCAAGCTTACGCCGCGTTTGAGCTCTACCTTTCCTTGAGCAATCTTCTGCGACAAAGCGTCGCGCAGGGCTTCCTCGTGCGCGGCCAGTTCAGCCATATGCTTTTGAAGATCCGGCTCTTCGACAATGCGACCGTTGCCGAGCGGCTCTACCACTTTTAACAGCAGGTCGCGGGCGTGGTGCAAATCCTGAGTGTCGTGCAGCGCCAACAGCACCGCTTTGTTCTGGCAGCGGTCGTGAAGCCGCTGCAGGTGGTCTATCAGTGCAATGGCCGCCATCAGGCGCTGCCATTCACGCCCGGCACCGCTTTCCAGGTGTATGGCATCTACGTAGTCTCGCACCTGCTCCAGCCGCTCGGCCACCTGCGGCAGCGAGGTCGGGCGTGGAAGGGCACCAAGCATATACAGCACCTGTTGCGCCAACCGTTGTGCCTGCTCGGCCAGCACTTTGTAAACCGCCGTCAAGGCCAATTCGGGGTAGGGTAGCAGGCCTTGGTTCAGCTCTCCTTGGCTGGCCTTTTTGGGTTCTGGAAAGAGCCGCTGCATAAAACTTGCGTATTGGCGAATGAAAGGCAGCACCATCACTACGCCAAGAAGGTTGAAGAGTGTGTGAAAAGCCACCAGGGCCAGTTCCGGGTGTGCCTGGCCGGCATCCAGCGCTTGCCACGCCCGGGCGTAGGGGCTGACCAGAAAGATAGCGCCGCTACTGACCAGAAAGTTGTACAGCACATGCGAAAAGCCGGTGCGGCGCACGTTGGCGTCACCGCCAATAGTGGCCACCGCAGAGGTGAACGTGGTGCCCACATTCATGCCCACCACTAAAGCGGCGGCCTGCTCAAAATCTATTACCCCGCTGTGCATTGCGGTAAGCGCGGCGACCACTCCGGCGCCAGATGATTGCGTGATCAAGGTGAAGAGCACGCCCATCAATGCCAGTTGCAGCTTAAAGGCCAGGCCGGGGCCGGCATACTGACTGAAATCCAGAGTACCCTGCAGCGAGCTCATGGCCAATTGCAGGGTGTTGATGCCCACAAACATCAGACCAAAACCGGCCACGCTAAACGCCAAACCCGAACGGCGGGAGCCTCCAAACAGTCGCAGGAGCGCACCCACCAACACCAGGCCGGAGGCCAAGGCACCAAATTGAAGCTTAAAGCCAACCAGTGCCACCAACCAGCCGGTAAAGGTTGAGCCGATGCTTGCGCCCAGGACCAGGCTCAGCGCCTGGGAGTAGGTCAGCAGGCCCGCTGCCACAAAGCCGACGGTGGTGATGATGGTGGCACTGGACGACTGTAACAAGGCGGTGCCCACTGCGCCGCTAACCACACCGCTGACCGGGCTGCGCGTGTAGTGCGCCAGTTTGCTTTTGATGGCATCGCCGGCCATGGCGCGCAGGCCCTCGGTCAAAAGCCCCATGCCCAACAGAAATAGTCCAACGCCACTCACAACCCCAAAGAATACGCCAGTCAATTCACTACCTCTAACACGCGGGTGAAATAATAAAAGCATAGCACTGCGTAACTGACCTACCTGTCCAGGTTTGGCTTAAGGAGCAGTGTTGGCCGTACTGGCTCGCTGCGGCTGCTCTTGTTTACTGTGCCAAAGGCGTAGGTGTTTAGCGGCCCGGTCGGGCCGGTGATTGACCCGGCTTGAAGCGCATCGCGCACAAACTCGGGGATTGGATTGGGGCCAGTAAAAGGCGGGTGAATGGACTGCGGGCCTTAATCCGGGCGGGTGGCAGGGTACGGCTGCGCTATTTTCTGCTGATTCTGCAGGCCCTGCGGCCCCGCGTTCTGGCATGGCAGTGCTTGTTGGGCTTGCCACACATCGGTACTCTTCGGCGCGGCCGCCGAGCCCGGTATGCTCGCGGCATAGACGCCGCTGGACGTCAGCAGCATACCGGCCGCGCTTGCGGCCAGAAACCGGTCGAAGAGACTTGTGTTCCGGGCGATATCAATCATCATTTGCTCCTATTCAATGCTGTTACTCTGTGCTCAGGCGCGCTTAGTTGGCCTGCATTTATGGCATGGCATCTCCAGGCTCTTGCATCAAGCTTGCCAACTTTGAACTCCGCGTACGGGCGCGCCTGCGGCCGGCGGAGAGCTGCTGCTGGCTTGTAAGATCGACAACACCGCAGCCCGGGGCGACCGGCAAAGACCGTCGACGGCGGCCAGGTTGGACTTGAAAGTGGCCGTGCACTTGAAGTTGTCGTATTCAATCCGCAAATACATGCTGTTGCGCAGGGCCCGAACCCTGCTGCCGGCGTTGCGGCTGTTCAACCGTGCCAACCGCTTCACAGTTGGCGTGCCGTAATCTTGATGCCATAGGCGGGACCCGGCCGCGGGGGCTGATATGATTGCGCTTGAGTGGGCTGCGGGCGGAGCCAACCGACGCAGGCCGCGCCTTGCAAAAATGTTGCTGGCGGGCTTTGGCTTAGATTAGCTCGGGCGGCGTTGCCAGAATGGTTGTTTTTAGCAGAGGCTTTAGTGCCTAAGCACACACTTTTCGACTTGATCTGCACAGGGATGGTCGCAATATGAAAGTCACCGAACAAGCTGAATACTTACAGGAACATCATGTCGAAAAAAAACCGTAAATTTCCGCGCAGCCTGCTGTTTTCTGCTTTCACGGCGGTATGCCTGACCGGCTATATGGGCGACAGGGTAGAGGCGGCCGTACAACAACAGGAAGAGTACCAGGAGCCACGTTTTACCATCAGCAGCAACTGGAGTGTCGCGGAAAACGCCGCCAATTTTGACGGATTTGTCACTGTTAATGCCATGGATTACGACGGCGGCGAGCTGACCTACGGCCTGGATCTTACCGGCCACGACGCGCAGTTTTTTCATATTGACCTGCAGACTGGCCTGCTGGGCTTCATCAACCCGCCGGAGTTCAATAGCCCGCAGGACGAAGACGGTGACAATTGTTACAACATTACCCTTATTGCCTGCGACAGCCGAGGCGGCTGCAGTGAGTTTCAGATGTCCGTACGGGTCCAGGAGGCCCACTGCAACCCTCTGGAAACGGCCGGGGTGCCCGTTATTGTGGCGGCAGCTTGAGCTTGATTAAGGCCGATGTAGGCCCGGGAGTGGGCAGACGGTGAGCGATTTCCTTCAGGGCGGCATCGGCTGGAGGGTGCAGTTTATTATTGATGCAGAGTCAGGAGAGCTGCGATTTGCCTCTGTTGCAGACATCGAGGCCCTGCGCAACTCGGCGGCAAGAACGTCGTATCTGGTACTGGGCGCCGGTGATGGACATGGCAAAAAAGGCTATCAGCTACTGCGTTCGCATTTCCGTTAAGCTTGGTTCACCCCTTTGTCTGTGCGCTGCAGGCACTCCCCCCTTATTCTGCTCAGCCGTTCTCGCCACACAGCAACCCTCCGCTGCCAGCCAAAAGTGCCCGGCTGTAGCTGATCTTCTGCCGGGCCATCCGCGTATAGACCGCACTTGCCTCCCAGCCAAAAAACCCGCTTGAAGCCGCCGCTCAACATATTTAAGCTGCGCATCGGTTGAAACCTGCCGTCTGCTGATTGGCGCTCAGAAGCGTTGCGCGCATGCCCAATCCCAAAGCGACACTGGAGTTTTCCTGGTGACATAGGTGGCGCTGAAACACTAGGGTCTGTTGACGTTTCCTCATCACCACTGCTGGAGGCCATTTTTTTGTCTGGCTAGGCAGAAGGAGTGCAGTTTGGTCATTCCAAATAAGCGACTGATAACGACGCCAGGCGGAAAAATGGCCCCAGCCCTTCGGGTTGCACCTGAAAACGCGCCACTTGTCGTCCCCTACATGGATGTAGGGGAGGGGCGAGAGCAGGATGCGTTAAGCTTTGCTCCTCGCTCATTTGGAATGACCAAACCACGCTCGTCGCGCCTAATTTGGCGCGTTTTCTGGTGCAACAGAGGCGATGATGAAACGT
>CAYNST010000068.1:0-17519 GCA_964399955.1 uncultured Cellvibrionaceae bacterium
TCATTCCAAATAAGCGACTGATAACGACGCCAGGCGGAAAAATGGCCCCAGCCCGCCGGGCGAGGATGAAACGTCAACAGACCCTGGCGCCACAGCCCTTTTGGACGCCGTCCGGGGCGGCGCATACTTGGCCCTGGAGCGGTTCGCCCATTTTTTGTGCGGTTATCTGCCACGATGTGGACCTGCCCGCCTTAATAATCGTTGACGCTATGAATATTCCGAACTGATATAAAAATCACAAACTTCCGGCAGATCAGGGCAGTGCTTTTGCCGGTCATATGCTATGTTCTTAAGCCAGCGTTTGATAACAGACGCACATTGCTGCAAATCAGAATAAAGCGCCCCAGCCCGCAACGCCACGCGGGCATGGGGCGTCATAAGAAAACAATCTCACGGACCTAAGAGGATTAGCGATGATGAACAGAGCAGGCGAGCAACTAGAAACCCTACCCAGCCGTTCCAGCCGTTTTTTTACCAAAGACGGCTACTGGTATTATTCTACCCGCGAAGGGGTGGACATCGGCCCCTTCGACAGTCAGCCAGAGGCAGAGCGCGGCGTGAGCAAATACATAGATTTTGTCTTGCACGCCGAGCCGCAGGTGGTGGAAACCTTAAAGGTTTATCGCACGGCGGCTTGAACCAAAAGGCGGGCTGCTTTGCACCGCCGCAATAGCGGCGGATGTCAAAGGCGTACGGTAATGCCCCGGGCCTGCATATAACGCTTGGCCTCAGGCACGGTGTACTCCCCGAAGTGAAAGATACTGGCGGCCAGCACTGCATCGGCGCCGCCTTCTACTATGCCGTCTACTAAATGCTGCAGGTTGCCGACGCCACCGGAGGCAATGACCGGCACAGATACGGCATCCACAATGGCCCGGGTAGCAGCCAGGTCAAAACCGTTTTTAGTGCCGTCGCGGTCCATACTGGTCAGCAAAATCTCACCGGCCCCGTTGTCTACCATGCGTGCCGCCCACTCCACCGCGTCAATGCCGGTCGGCTCGCGCCCGCCGTGGGTAAATATCTCCCAGCGGTCAGGCTCGCCGTCAGCACTGACACGCTTGGCGTCTATGGCAACTACGATGCACTGCGAGCCAAAGCGCTCTGCCGCTTCCTTGACAAAGTCCGGGTTTTTTACTGCGGCAGAGTTGATGCCCACCTTGTCCGCCCCCGCGTTCAGCATTCTGCGAATGTCAGCCGTTGTGCGGATGCCACCGCCCACGGTGAGCGGGATGAACACTTCAGCGGCAATGGCTTCCACCGTGTGCACGGTGGTATCCCGCGCCTGGTGGGTGGCGGTAATATCCAGGAAAGTGATTTCGTCGGCGCCCTGCTCATCGTATTTTTTTGCTATCTGCACCGGGTCGCCTGCATCGCGAATGTCCACGAAGCAGACGCCCTTCACCACGCGACCGCAATCCACATCCAGGCAGGGAATTATGCGCTTTGCCAGTGTCATCGAGTCCCCGCCGCGCTGTCACAGAGGGATTGAGCTTCAGCAAGCTCAAGCGTGCCTTCATAGATTGCCCGCCCGGTGATAGCCCCGCAGATGCCAGCGCCTTCTTTGGAGCGACGCAGCAAGGCTTCAATGTCTTGCATGTCCGTGATTCCGCCCGATGCAATGATTGGCAGGCTGGAGGCGCAGGCCATGGCCACAGTGGCTTCGACATTGACACCCTGCATCATGCCGTCGCGGTCAATATCCGTATAGACAATGGCATTGACGCCGTCCTGCTCAAACTGCTTGGCGAGATCTGTCGCCTTGACCTCGGACACCTCGGCCCAACCGTCGGTGGCGACAAAACCGTTTTTGGCGTCCAGGCCAACAATAATGCTATCGGCAAACTCGCGGCAGGCGTATTTGACAAACTCAGGGTCCTTCACCGCCTGGGTGCCTATGATGACGTAACGCACTCCGGCGGCGAGATAGTGCTCAATGGTCTGCAGGGAGCGAATGCCGCCGCCTATCTGGATGGGAAGATCAGGAAATGCCCGGGCGATGGCGGTGACCACCTCACCGTTGACCGGAGCACCGGCAAAAGCCCCGTTCAGGTCCACCAGGTGCAGCCGCCGCGCCCCACCCGCCACCCATTGGGCAGCCGTGGCGACCGGGTCGTCGGAGAATACAGTAGAATCACTCATGACGCCTTTGCGCAGGCGCACACACTGGCCGTCTTTCAGATCGATTGCGGGAATAATTAGCATCTTGTGCTCCTGGGACGCAGCAGCTCAGGCCGCGCGGCCGTTCCAATTGACGAAGTTCTGCAGCAGCTGCAGCCCGTGGGTGTGGCTTTTCTCCGGGTGAAACTGCGCCGCAAATAGGTTATCGCGCGCCAGTGCCGCGCTGAACTGGATCCCGTAGTCGCAACTGCCCGCCACCAACCCTGGGTCCTGCACCTGCACGCAATAGCTGTGCACGAAATAAAAGCGGCTGCCGTCGGGAATGCCCTGCCACAGTGCATGAGGTTGGGTCTGCTTGACCTGGTTCCAGCCCATATGCGGCACCTTCAGGCGTTCCCCGTTGCTGTGGGCGCTGAAGCTGGGGTAGCGGGCAAAGGATTTCACTTCGCCTGCAAAATGCCCGAGGCAGGCAACACCGCCGTTCTCTTCACTCCTGTCCATCAGCGCCTGCAGGCCGACGCAGATGGCAAGCACGGGTTTGCCCGAATGGATGGCGTCCGCCACGGCTTTGTCCATCTGCAACAGGCGTATCTCGGCCATGCAGTCGCGGATGGCGCCCACACCAGGAAATAACACGCGATCTGCCCTGGCTATGACGTCAAGATCAGCAGTAACACTGACCTCAGCCTCCGGTGCCACCTTCTGCAGAGCGCTGGCCACGGAGTGCAGATTGCCCATGCCGTAGTCGATGACGGCAATACGGTTGCTCATTGGGGTGCCTCGCTGCCAATTAGAGTGAACCTTTGGTGGATGGCATAGCGTCACCCAGGCGCTCGTCGCGCTCCAGTGCCATGCGCAATGCCCGTCCAAATGCCTTGAAGACGGTTTCTATTTGATGATGCGCATTGGCACCGCGCAGGCAATCGATATGCAGTGTAACCTTGGCGTGATTGACGAACCCCTGAAAAAATTCGTAGAACAGCTCGGTATCAAAGGTGCCGATGCGTTTTTGGGTAAAAGGGATGTTCAAGGTCAAGCCCGGGCGGCCGGAAAAATCAATGACTACCCGGGAGAGCGCCTCGTCAAGTGGCACGTAGGCGTGGCCGTAGCGACGCAAACCTTTTTTTTCACCGACGGCCTTGGCCATTGCCTGCCCAAGGGTGATACCTATGTCCTCGGCGCTGTGGTGGTCGTCTATATGGGTATCACCTTTGCAGGTGACATGTAAATCAAGCATGCCGTGACGGGCGATTTGGTCCATCATGTGCTCAAGAAATGGCACGCCGGTCTCGAATTGCCCGTGCCCCTGACCATCAATGTTGATGCTGACCGAGATCTGCGTCTCGAGGGTGTCGCGCTGAACGCTGGCGGTACGCTGGGCCATAGTCTGTTTACATCTCAGTGAGTCGGGAAGCCGGCAATTATAGCCAAATTGGCACCGGAGTTCGAGCAGAAGCAGGCAGGATCGACTGCAGCCAAACGTCGCGGTCCTTTGCAGGCGAAGGCTTGTTGACTAAAATGGCGCCTTTGGTTCAGGCCGGCTGCCCGGCGACAAATTTCCAGGCGCTGCAAGGGGCGGGATTGCCCAAACTATCACTCATGGAGTAAACGATGCTCAATTCACTGAAGCCCCGCCTGGCCCTGGCTCTGCTTGCTGCCGGCCTCTGCACATCGGTGCGCGCGGACAGCGGCTTCTTGGTAGGAGCTGCGGCCAGCTACTTCAAACCGGGTACCGCCTATAGGGTCGATGCCGGGGTGGCCACCTCGGTGGCGGTGGGTTATCAAATCAACCGCCAATGGCAGGTCGAAGGCACCTATTTGTATTTTCCCAGCAAACAAAAACGCACTTTGGTTGAGGTGGAGATCGAAAACTACCGGCTGGACGCCAGTTATCACCCGCGCCAGTTCAACCGGTTTTCACCCTTCATGACCCTGGGCGCCGGCAGTCAGGTGGTGACCGCCAATGGCCGCCAAACCGACAACACCACCCTCACCGCAGGCCTTGGCAGTGATCTGGCCCTGACCGACAACCTGAGCCTGCGAGGGGAAGTTCTTCTGCTGCACGATACCAACTACCAACTCAACCACTACAGCGGGGGGCTGAGCCTGCGCTGGCGGTTTGGCCCCTCGGCCAGCCGCAAAGCCGAGCTGCATGAAGAAAACATGCGGCTGGATTCCGACGGGGACGGAGTGCGTGACGGCTTTGACCGCTGCCCCAACACCCCACCAGGCGCAGAAGTGGACGCGTTTGGTTGCGAAATGCAGCCAGCCGCCTCGCCTTGATCACCGGGCTCTGCTGGGCCTTGACGCGCCGACAGTGCGCACTTTCCGCGGGCCCAGTCTTTTGCCCGGTCGGCTCTACTGGTTGATACAGCTTGATGACCACTCGCAACAAGACTCTGTTCCTACTGGACGCCTGGCGCTTTGACACGGCATCACCGCAGCCGCTGGAAGGCGACCCGTCCTGGCGGCCGCATTGCTGGTTTCACTGTCAGCGCGACGCATCCGGGCTTGAGGAATGGCTGTTGCAAACGGACCTGGCGCAGGGCGTGGTGGATGCCGTACTGGCGGAGGACACCCGGCCGCGGTTTCAGAAACTGGGGGAGCGCGGCTTTTTGTTGATTCTTCGCGGCGTCAACCTCAACAGCGGCCAGGCGCCGGACGATATGCTGAGCCTGCGCATTCTGTATTACGACCGCAGCCTGATCACCCTGCGCAAGCGGCCCTTCCAGGGCGTGGCCGGGGTGCGGGAGATGCTGGCGGCCGGTGAAGGTCCGCTCAATGCAGAAGAGGTACTGCTCGCCATCATCGAGCAAATGCACCAGAGCATTGAACACCTGGTGGCGCAGTCGGAAAATGACATCGATGACCTGCAGGAGGCTTTAGCCTCGCTCAACCCTGAGCAGCAGATGGATCTGTCGTTGATGCACCGTCAGCTGCTGAAACTCAACCGTTTCATCAAACCGCAAACCACAGCATTGATCGAGCTGACCAGCAGCAAGCTGCCGCTGTTCGAGGACCCGGCCCTGGCGCAGCATTTCATCAATCAGAAGGATGTGATTCTGCGCATTATCGAAAGTATCGAATCACACCTAGAGCAGGTGTGGATGCTGCGTGAGCATATGAATCACGCGCATGCAGAAAAGATGAGCCGCAATACTTATTGGTTATCCCTGAGCGCAGCCATCTTCCTGCCCCTGACCTTTCTGACGGGCCTGCTCGGCGTCAATCTGGGGGGCATTCCCGGGGGCAAGTCCGAATACGGCTTTGCTATTTTATGTCTGCTGATTACGGGGCTTGGTGTACTGGAATTTATATTCCTGCGCCGCATGCGCTTCTGGTAGCTATTATTTAGCTCAACTTGTGACTGTTCAAATTGCGGACAAATTCGGGCGCAAGCTGAAGAGTTGCCTGGGGCGGACTTCAACCTGCGTGAGGAAAGCGTTCCTGCTGGTGATCCAGCCACTGCAGCAAATCGGTCTCCGGCAGCGGCCGGGCAAAGAAATAGCCCTGAAAGATATTGCAGCCCAGGTCCTTCAGCCTGTCCAACTGCAACTGAGTTTCCACACCTTCTGCCACCACCTGCAGGCCCATACTGTTGCCGATGGCAATCATGGACTCCACCAGCGGTTCACGGGCGGTGGTTTCCAGTGCATCAACAAAGGTTTTGTCGATCTTCAGGCGGTCCAGCGGCAAGTCGCGCAGATAGGCCAGGGAGGAGTAGCCGGTGCCAAAATCGTCCAGCGCTATGGTGAAACCGGCGCGACGCAGGGTGGCGAGTTTGGCAATCGTCTCTTTCACATCCGACAAGACGGCCGACTCGGTAATCTCCAAAGTAATGAGTCCGGGCGGGACGCCGACTTGCTCGACCAGCTCCAGCGTGAGGTCCACAAAGTCGGGCCGGGCAAATTGCCAGGGGGAAACGTTCACCGACAAATGGCCAAAAAAAGGCACCTGCTTCTGGCTCCAGTGCTTGCGCCGCAACAGCGCCTGCTGCAACACCCATTGGCCAATCGGGTTGATCAGCCCCGACTCCTCCGCTACGCGGATAAAGATATCAGGCGAAATCATGCCGCGCTCCGGGTGGGTCCAGCGCAATAAGGCCTCAGCCCCCACCAGACTGCCCAGAGCGTCTACCTGTGGCTGAAAGTACAGGCTGAACTCCTGGTTTTGCAGCGCGCTGCGCAGCCCTTTTTCGATCTGCATGCGCTCGTTGACCGCTTCGCGCATGGCCGGGGTGAACAACTGATAACTCCCGCGCCCGCAGTTCTTGGCCTGGTAGAGCGCAATGTCGGCACAGCGAAAGGTATCTACCGCCGTGCTGGCAAACTCCGGGATGAGCACCACCCCCATGGTACAGCCTACGTCCAGCAAATGCTCACCCACCTGCACGGGCTGTTCCATCAAACGCATGATGGGTATGGCGATGGAGGCGATGTCGGCCTCGATATTCTCATTCAGCCCATGCACCACCACCGCAAATTCGTCACCGCCGATGCGCGCGGCCATCATGTTCGGCGAAATGGCCTTATGCAACCTGCGGCCGAGACACCGCAACACATCGTCGCCTACGTCATGCCCCAGGGCGTCGTTGATCGTTTTGAAATGATCCAGATCTATCTGGATAAACGCCGAGGGTGAACGGCGAGTGGACGTTTTCAGCAGCTCTACCAGGTACTCGTTCAGCTCGATACGATTGGCGAGTCCGGTCAGGTGGTCTTGGTACGCCAGCTTGCGGATGGTCTTTTCGGCGTTCAGTCGCTGCAGCTCTGTCCCCGCACGAGAAACAAATATGTTAACGATCTCCTGCAACTGCTCGATGTGCTCCATGGCTTTTACATCCAGCACTACCAGCACGCCAATGGGTTGTTTGTGCTCGTCTTTTATGGCGGCACCCAGATAACTTTGCGCGTTGAGACGCTGCAGCATGCCCTGTCCGGGAAAGGCGTCCTGCACATCGCAGGCGACGGCATAGCTACCTTCCTGGAGAGCCATCTCCGAGGGCGTTCCTCGCAGCGGAAAGGCAAAGTTTTCTCCCAACTGCCCATCGTGGGCGGCCGCCAGCGTGTTGATGAAGGGCTCGCCGTCGCGGCTTGCCTTCAAACCAATGAACACGTATTTTTTTTGCAGCAACCGCGCAAGATAAACCACAATCTGCTTGAAAAACGCATGGCCCGTCTCCGCCGATACCGCCAGGGAGATAGTGCGAATGGCGTTCTCGGCAAACTGATTGGCGCTGACGTCTTCCAGCCGCACAACAAATTCTTCCAGTTGCTGCTGAGCATTGAAGATGGGAGAAAAGCCAAACTTGAGCCAGGTGTCTTGCACCATGTACAGGGCATCCACCGGTTGACCTGCGGGGAAAAAATAAGGGCCGTATTCGCGCGTCACACCCTGGGCCAGTGAGCGAATCAGCGCTTGGCGGTCCTCCCCCAATTGTTCCATCACACTTAGGAAGTTCACCTGCGTCACATCGCTCATCTCGCTCTTCATGCAGCGGACGCTTTCATCATTAACCTGCAGCGTCTGGCCCTTCAGGTCTACGATATGAATGGGCGTGGGTGCCTGCATGAACACCTGAGAAAGGCGCTGCATCTTGTCTTCGGCGCGCCGCCTCTGCAGAATTTCGCCTTGCATCTGCCGTTCACGCAGTGCCAAACGCTGACTGCGCCTGGCCGCGTCTATGGCCATGGCGACCGACATGCAAATCACGAAGAAGCTAAGCACAAAGCCCTGGAAGTACAGCCCTGCAATGGCGCCTGCATCTATCATTGCGCTGTAGGCAATGGCCAGCCCGTAGCAAATCAAAAACGCCAGGGAAACTCTGGCGCGGACCCTATTCAAGCGCCGCCAAACCCGCCAGGCGTAGGCTGCGCACAAAGTCCACAAGGCGAAGACAGACAGGTACCAGAAGTAGCTGATCAGACTGGGCTGTCCGCGAATATAGCTGAGCGAGCGCAACGGCTCCCATTCGAAGTGCAAAAGGAAGTGAATATCGGCAAAACGCGCCGAATAGGGTGAGGCGCGGTTGCCAACCACCAGGACCAGCAAGACGCAAGGCAAAAGAAACAGCATCCTTTTGCCCAGCAGCAAACGTTCACCATCAAACGCAAAAAATAGCAGCACGCCCAGGCTGACAACACTGGCAAAGTCTACCTGCCATTCAAGTGCCCGAGCGGCTGCGTGAAGATCTGCGGCTTGATAATAGAATGCCGTCGCCAGTTGAAAGCCCGCACCCGCAATGGCCACAACCGCCAAACCGCCGTAGATAAGCCGGTTATCACGCGAGTGCGCAACCAATGTCACCGATGCCGACGCGCAACCGGCAACCAGCAGATAGCCCGCGGTGAGGTAAAACCATGTCACCACCCAAGGCAAAGATTCTGTCATACCAAAGGCTAATTGTTAATTTTTGTACATTAACCATAGCCGGTGTTGGCGGATAAGGCCAAGGCTGGGGGGGGGATGGCCTTAGCAGATGATCTTGCTCAGCTTTCACAGCAGTTGATGGGGAAACCTGCACTTCCAATGAAAAACCCGCCAAAGGCGGGCTTTTAAATGTTTTCAAACTCACCGAGCCGATTTACTGCTCTGCTTCTACCTCTGCCGCTTCTACTACTATCCTCCAGCTCGTCTCAAACAGGGCCGTAGGCGTGGTGATCGTCAGATACAGTTTTTCGACACCGGCGGTGTTAGGCGCTTTATAGTCGATTGAGTAAGGGCCAGTAGGTTCGACCTCGTTGCCGATGACCCAGTTACTTGTGCCTCGCAGAGACCCGGCGCTGACAGAAAAGCTTACTTCTGTGCCGTTTGGCAGCGGGTTGCCGGTCAAGCAAACGTGTCCGGGGTTCTCCGCGCTGGAATTGCCGTCTGACAAAAAGAGGTTATTCAGCTCCACTGTGCCTTCTACGCCAATGGTGATGTCAGCAAAATCACCCAGATTACAAATTGTCGGGGTTTTACCCTTAGCCACAAAAATCGTAGTCTGCGCGGCTAAATCGACGTAACTGCGGCTACCGCACTGGCTTGAGTGCTGGCAGTTTGGCCCGTTCCATGAGCCGTCACCGACGGAGCGGCCCGGTCCATTGTCGGTATTCACAAAGTGCTCGCCGGCATCGTATTCGCCGTTTTCGTTATTATCAGAGAAGGGCTCTCCTAAATCGTGGACATCCACATCAAACACATCGCCGTCATCAAAAAGATAATTGCCATTATTGTCGACAAAGTATTCACTGCCCTTGACCACAGCCAGGATCTGCACTCTACCGTCATCAGGCTGACGCCCGTCGGGTTTCCATGTGACAGTACAGGTGTTGTCTACAGTAACGCAGGAAGGTGAGATTGCACCGCCTTCCTGACTGAAGAAATTTACTTTAGTACCGTCCAAAACTGGGTTGCCTGAGCGATCCGTCACCGCGACTGTGACTTCAGTTGTTTCCTCGTTGATGCGGCCCCAGGCATCGGGGTTGAACACGCTCAAACCAATATTGAAATGACCCGCCAACGGCAGTCCAGTGGCCACCAATAGCCCGCCAGAGTATGCCTCGGCCTGCGTACCCACGTGCGTCGCAACTACGGTCACCAGATTGGGAACGGTGCCGGACTGCACCCGCGCAGTGACCATGCCACTGCTGTCCGATACCGCTGAGGTTTCGACTAAACGCACGCCGCCTGCGGCGCCTTCAAGGCGGAACTCCACATGTTCGCCTGCCACACCCTCAGACCAGTAGCCACCAACCTGGAAGCTAACACTTGCTGTTTCAACACCGCCGGTGCCACGAATAGCAATTTGCTCCGGACTGCTGTTCGCCCACTCGATGTAGGAAACCTGATTCTCAACCACAGTAACCGCACCGGAAGCCCCATAGGTGTCTGTGCCATCGGTTCCGGTGAACTGTATGTGGTCCTGTCCTGTACAGCTCACCACCGAATAATTGAAACTGACGCTCTGGCTCATCACCACCGGACCGTTCAAGGTGGAAGCGTTTGAGTCCAGGCAGGGCGAAGTCGCAGTCCAGTTGCCCGGCACGGCCATGGCTGAGCCGTCAGCGTCCTCAAAAGTCAACGTAATGGCAGTGGAGCCACCCAGTGAGAGGGTGGAGCTGGCCATATCAACGCTGACCGTTACTCCGTTGGGGTTAACGCCACCCGAAGACGAAGACGAGCTTGAGGATGACGAAGAACCGGCACCGCTGGAGGACGAGCTGGAACCAGTGGACAGAGGCTGAGCTGTCAAACTGTTGTTTTTGCTTCCGTCGCCACAGCCGGTAAGCAGCAGCAGGGCCGAGATACAGCTAAGAGTTGTCAACCGGCCAGGCAGGCTGCCGAATCGTGTCGCAGGCATAATATGTCCCTTTGTTTTTTATTGAATGGCATCATTTTGATGCGGTTCCATCTGAGCAGATCTGAAAAATCGGTCAGTTTTCAGAGTTTAAAGCCATAGGCGGCAAATTCCCAGAGCGGATCCCGAACGGATTAATCGATTTAAGGCTAGTTGTCGTACTCGGCTAAATCAAGGCGGCAGGCAGGCGTGACGGGTCATCTTTAAAAAGGGGCAGGAGACAGAGAAGCCATACGGCGTATCATCCCTTGCTGGCAAAGCCTGCAGGGCCGGCTGAATGGCCCTGCAGGCTTTGCAAAAAATTACATCTCGAAGCGGCCCAGAAAGGTGGCCTGAGGCAGCTCAACCTCTTGGCCGGTGGGCGTCAGGGTGCCGTCTTCCTTTATGCTGAAGACCACGATGTTGTGACTCTCCTGATTGGCCACCAGCAGTGTTTGCGCCTCCTCCAGAACCAGAAAATGGCGTGGCACTTCACCACCCACAGGCTCTGTTTCCAGCAGTTCCAGCAAGCCGTCTTCTTCAATGGCAAAAACAGCGATGCTGTTGTGGCCGCGGTTGGACGCGTATAAAAAGCGGCCGTCGCTGGTAACATGGATATGGGCCGCGTGGCTGTCGTCGGAAAAATCGCCCGGCAGGGTGCTGATGCGCTGGACTTCCTGAAGCGTGCCGTCGTCGGACTGCTCCGCCACGGTGATGGTATTGCTCAGTTCGTTCAGCACATAAACCAGCGACTGGTTTGGATGAAAAAACATGTGGCGCGGACCGTCACCCGGAGCCAGCTTCAGCGCCGTGCGTCCGCTGCCCGCTCGGCCGCGCTCGGCGTCAAAAGGGTAGACCTTGATCTCGTCAATGCCCAGGTCCACCGCGTACAGAAACGGCTTGCGCTCGTCCCATTGCACCCAATGAGCGTGGGGGGCTTCCTGTCGGTCCGCGTTGGGACCACTGCCACTGTGCTGCAACAGCTGCGGGTTGGGCTGCGCCACTTTGTCTTCAGAGAGGCGGAAGATAGATACATTGCCGCCCATATAGTTGGCCGTTGCCACAAATTGCTGATCGGGGCTGACGGCCACGTAGCAGGGCGATGCGCCTCCGGTTTCAACGCTGCTCATTTCGGTGATGCGCCCGTCTGGCTCCACGCGGTAGGTTGTCAGCATGCCCTCGCCGGTCTCATTGACGGCATAAAGACGATCCTGTACCTCGGTGCTGAGAAAAGACGGGTTGTCAGCGCGCCCCAAAAGCTGTGGCCCGCTCAATTGGCCGGACTGCGGGTTTAGCTGCAGCTGATAAATGCCCTCACTGCCCTTCTGTGAATAGGTTCCCACGACAAGATTCACGTTTTCACTCCCCCGATCGAATCGCTCCGAAATATTGGCACAACCGGTCACAACGCCCAGCATAGCGGCAGCGAGCACAGGTTTTGCCCATTGGGCGCAGATTGTTGTTACAGACATTTGCACATTTGACTCCTTGTGGTTGTTTAAAGCCTCAACCGCCCTTACGCGTGGGCAGTTGCCCTCACCCCAACAGGTGACGGGCGTGATACTCGATATGCTCACCGATGAAACTGGCAATGAAAAAATAACTGTGGTCGTAGCCCGACCGCAGGCGAAACTCCAGCGGATGTTGATGCTCCCGGCAGGTCGCCTGCAGGCGCTCGGGTTGGAGCTGGTCCCAAAAGGTGTCCTGGTCGCCCTGCTCTACCAGTAACGGCTGCTTGTCCCGGCACCCGGCGATGAGTGCGCAGGTGTCGTAAGCCGCCCATGCACTGCGATCGTCGCCCAGCAAATAACCAAAGCCTTTTTGCCCCCAGGGCGCGTTGCTGGGCGCGCAGATGGGCGCAAAGGCGGACACCGACCGGTATTGACCGGGATTTTTAAGGGCAATGGTCAACGCACCGTGCCCGCCCATGGAGTGGCCCATGATGGACTTGTCCGCCACCACCGGCAGGTGCTGCTCAACCAGAGCCGGCAGCTCTTTCTGAATATACGAATACATCCGGTAGTGTTGGTGCCAGGGCTCGCGGGTGGCATCCACATAGAAGCCCGCGCCCTTGCCAAAATCCCAGCCGCCGTCCGGATCGCCGGGTACCTGATCGCCGCGCGGCGAGGTGTCCGGCACAATTAAGGCCACCCCCCAGTCCGCTGCGTGTTGCTGAGCACCGGCCTTGTGCACGAAGTTTTCATCGGTGCAGGTCAGGCCGGACAACCAGTAGATGGCCGGCACCGGTTTGTCGGCGCTGGCTCCCGGTGGCAGGTAGACTGAAAAGCGCATGTTGCAGTTGAGCTCTGTGGAGGCGTGTTCGTAGCGCAACTGCAGGCCGCCAAAGCTTTTGTTTTGACTGATCAGTTCCATCGATAAACTCCTCTAATAGACCACCACCGAGCGAATGCTCTCGCCGCGGTGCATCAGCTCAAACGCGTTATTGATATCGTCGAGCGGCAGGGTATGGGTGATCAAATCGTCTATATTGACCCGGCCCTCCATGTACCAGTCGACAATCCTGGGCACATCGGTGCGACCGCGAGCGCCGCCAAACGCGGTGCCGCGCCAGGACCGGCCGGTAACCAGCTGAAACGGCCGGGTGGAGATCTCCTGCCCGGCACCCGCTACGCCAATGATGCAGCTTTGGCCCCAACCCTTGTGGCAGCATTCCAGCGCCTGGCGCATGACTTTCGTGTTGCCGATGCACTCGAAGCTGTAATCCACCCCACCGCCGGTCATCTGCACCAGGGTGTCCACCACATTGTCCACGTTTTTGGGATTGACGAAGTCCGTCATGCCAAACTGGCGGCCCAGGGCCTCACGCTCCGGGTTCAGATCCACACCAATAATGCGCGAGGCGCCCACCATCTTCGCACCCTGAATTACGTTTAGACCAATGCCACCCAAACCGAACACCGCCACCGTGCTGCCGGCTTCCACCTTCATGGTGAAAATTACCGCGCCCAAGCCCGTGGTCACGCCACAGCCGATGTAACACACCTTGTCAAAAGGCGCATCTTCACGGATTTTGGCCAGGGCAATTTCCGGCAAGACGCTGTAGTTGGAAAAGGTAGAGCAGCCCATGTAGTGCAGAATCGGCTTGCCGTCCAGGCTGAAGCGGCTGGTGCCGTCGGGCATCACGCCTGCGCCCTGGGTGGTGCGAATGGCCTGGCAGAGGTTGGTCTTTGGGTGCAGGCAATAATCGCACTGGCGGCATTCCGGGGTGTAGAGCGGGATGACATGGTCGCCCTTTTTCAGTGACGTCACCCCCGGCCCTACATCCACCACCACACCGGCACCTTCATGGCCGAGAATGGCCGGGAACTGGCCCTCGGGGTCGTCGCCGGACAGGGTAAAGGCGTCGGTGTGGCAGACGCCGGTGGCTTTCATCTCTACTAAGACTTCGCCGGCCTTGGGGCCCTCCAGGTCCACCTCCACCACTTCCAGGGGTTTGCCGGCCGCAAAAGCGACCGCAGCGCGGGTTTTCATGGGCTATCTCCGGTTGTGTGCGTTCGGCGGATGATACTGCGTTATTATCCGCCGTGACCAATCTGGCTTTGCTGCCTGGCATCTGGACTTTTACCGCGGGGAATCCTCAATGGACCTAAGCCATATAGATCACCTTGTGTTGACGGTGCGGGATATAGACCGCACGGCGCAGTTTTATCAAACGGTGCTCGGCATGCAGCGGGTAAGCTTTGCCGGCGGCCGCACGGCCTTGAGCTTTGGTGCCCAGAAGATCAACCTGCACGCCGCCGAGCACCCGCTTCGCCCCAAGGCGCGCCATGCAAGGCCGGGCAGCGCGGATCTGTGTTTTATCGCCAATACCCCCATCGACCGTGTGATTGATCATCTAAACTCTCTGGCGGTAGAGCTGGAGGCCGGCCCGGTGCAGCGCACCGGTGCGCAGGGTCCGATCCTGTCGGTCTATTTCCGCGATCCGGACGGCAATCTGTTGGAGGTTGCCAACCCACTGTGAACTATCCGCCGTGCGCCCGCTGCCCGGCAATTGTTGCCAGGGCCGCTATTGCGCATAATGCCCCTCGAATTCAGCCAGTCTAACCCATGCTTATGATCACTATTGAAAACCGCATCGCCACCGAACTTAACGTCAACCCCGCCCAGGTCAAGGCGGCCGTCGCTCTTCTGGACGACGGTGCCACCGTGCCGTTTATCTCCCGCTACCGCAAGGAGGTCACCGGCGGCCTGGACGATACGCAGCTGCGCAATCTGGAAGAGCGCCTGCAGTACCTGCGCGAACTGGACGACCGCCGCGCCGCCATCGTCAAGTCCATTGCCGAGCAGGACAAGCTGACGCCGGAACTGGCCGCTCAACTGGCCCAGGCAGAAACCAAAACCCAACTGGAAGACCTGTACCTGCCCTACAAGCAGAAGCGCCGCACCAAGGCGCAGATTGCCCGGGAAGCAGGCCTGGAGCCCCTGGCGCTGGGCCTGCTGGCCGACCCCAGCCTGGAACCCGAGCAGCAGGCGGCCGCCTATGTGGACGCCGACAAAAACGTATCCAGCAGCAAAGACGCTCTGGACGGCGCCAAACAGATCCTCATGGAGAAGTTCAGCGAGGACGCCGCGCTACTGGAAAAACTGAGGTCTTTCTTGCGCAATCAGGGTTATCTGGTCTCCAAAGTGGTGGAAGGCAAAGAGAACGAAGGTGAGAAGTTTCGCGATTATTTCGAACACCGGGAGCCGATCGGCAAGACGCCGTCGCACCGGGCTTTGGCCATGTTCCGCGGCCGCAACGAAGGCGTACTCAGCCTGAGTCTGGGGCTGGCCGAAGACCTGCAGACCGGGCAGATGCACCCCTGCGAAATTCTGGTGGCCGAGCACTGGCAGATAACTCAGCAGCAACGCCCGGCGGATGCCTGGCTGGCCGAGGTGGTACGCTGGACCTGGCGGGTGAAGCTGTTGACGCACCTGGAGACGGACCTGTTCAGCGACCTGCGCGAACGTGCCGAAGGCGAGGCAATAGATGTGTTTGCCCGCAACATGAAAGACCTGCTGCTGGCTGCACCTGCAGGCCAAATAGCCACCATTGGTTTGGACCCGGGCATGCGTACTGGCGTGAAGGTGGCGGTGGTGGACGCAACCGGCCGTGTGCTGGACCACGGTGCCATCTTCCCTACCCCGCCGCAAAACCGCATACAGGAAGCGGAAGCCGTCTTGCTGCGGCTGTGCCAGAAGCATCCGGTGGGACTGATTGCCATTGGCAATGGCACCGCCAGTCGCGAGACGGACAAATTTGTCGGCGATTTCCTCAAGCGCCACAAGGATCTGAAAATACAGAAGGTCATGGTCAATGAATCCGGCGCATCGGTTTACTCCGCCTCGGAATTTGCCGCCAAAGAGTTTCCAGACCTGGATGTAACTATTCGCGGCGCCATCTCCATCGCCCGCCGCCTGCAGGATCCCCTGGCCGAGCTGGTCAAAATTGATCCTAAATCCATCGGCGTGGGCCAGTACCAGCACGATGTGTCACAAACCCGCTTGAGCAAGAGCCTGGATGCTGTGGTGGAGGACTGTGTGAACGCGGTGGGTGTGGAGGTGAACTCTGCTTCTGTACCGCTGCTGGCGCGGGTGGCGGGGCTCAACCAGACCATCGCCAGCAACATTGTGGCCTTCCGCGACGAAAACGGCGTGTTCAAAAGCCGCAAGCAGTTGCTCAAAGTGCCGCGCTTGGGGCCCAAAGCCTTTGAGCAGGCGGCAGGTTTTTTGCGCATTGCCAAGGGCGAGAACCCCTTGGATGCCTCTGCCGTTCACCCGGAGTCCTACACGGTGGTTGAGCGCATCGCCAAAACCAGCGGCCGCGATTTGCGGGCACTGATCGGCGATAGCCGGTTTCTGAAGGCACTCAAGCCTGCTGACTTTACCGACGAGAAATTTGGCTTGCCCACGGTCACCGACATCATCGCCGAGCTGGACAAGCCCGGCCGCGATCCCCGACCGGAATTTAAAACGGCCAAGTTCACCGAGGGCGTGGAGACCCTGGCTCACCTGAAGCCCGGCATGATACTGGAAGGCACGGTCACCAACGTTACCAACTTTGGCGCGTTTGTGGATGTGGGTGTACACCAGGACGGCTTGGTGCACATTTCGGCCCTGTCCGAGCAGTTCGTCAAGGACCCCCACTCGGTAGTCAAGGCCGGCGACATCGTTAAGGTTAAAGTGATGGAGGTGGACACCCAGCGCAAGCGCATTGCCATGTCCATGCGCCTGGGGGATGAGCCAGGTGAGCAGCGCGGTTCAGGCTCCGCACCGGGCGGCCAGCGGCCCAGCCCGCGGCGCATGAGCAGCCGGCCGGAGGCGACGGCCGGCGCACAGCAGGGCACCATGGCGGCCCTGTTTGAGCAGGCGCGCAAAAAAGACAAGCGCTAAGAAAAGCAAAAGCCCGGTTATTGGCCGGGCTTTTGTTATGGGCACAACACAGGGTATTCGACAGGAATAACGGTCAGGTCAATAGCCTGTTAGCTGGCCTTATCCCAACAACTGTTGTTCTGATAGGTGCCGTTGACCCTGGGGCAGAGGTCTTTCAGTATGCATTTGACCAGCGGTGAGCCCACACTCTCAAGCGCCTCGCGCACCGCTTTGAGGGTGGCTGCTTCTACCACTGTGGATTGCTGGATCAGCTCGGCATCGGCGGAGTCGTCCAGCCCCAGGAGTATCTCCGGATACATCTTGTGCAACAGGCTGCCAAACGCGTGGACTTTGGAGTCGGCATCGTCATGGGTGAGGGGCTTGAGGTAGTCGATGGCAAACGAGCGGGCAATGGCCATGCGCTTGAATATGGCCTGGTGCTCCGGCCGCTCCGCGCGCAGGGCCGCGTCCTGGTAAAACGCCAGGTCGCGGGTAAAGGTGGCAATTAATTGATCTAGTAGTTCTTTATCACTAAGTGACATCAGCACTTCTCCGAAGCGGAATGGGCCCTGAGCAAGCTGTGCAATCCTTTGAAGACCCGTTTGTCTTGAGTGTAGACCAGTAACAAGCCGCAAAAAGTGCGGAAAACGGATTCAGGGACCTTATGATAGCCTTATTACATTAATCTCACCTGAACATAGCTATTTAG
>CAYNST010000069.1:0-17468 GCA_964399955.1 uncultured Cellvibrionaceae bacterium
GGGCAGCAGCCCGAGTGGTCAGCAGGTCGGCGAGCTGATTTTCTCATCCGGTGTTACGACCAAGGATCAGGTCACGGATATTTCCGGCCGTGGGGTTGGTATGGACGCGGTTAAACAATTTCTGCTGAAAAGTGGTGGGGAAATCAGCCTGACGCTGTTGGACGATGTGCCGGTGGATATAAACACCCGAAGCCAGGTGTTTGCACGCTTTGAACTGGTGATCTCGCTGCCGGCGGGGCAGTACGTGCATGATAACCCGGACCAGTCGGACGCACGCCACCCGGGCGGTGCGCATTTTAGTGCCGCATCTAACAATTGATTTTGAATGCGCGGTGGCGGTCAGTTGACAGGTTGGGCCTTGAGCCTGGCATAGAAAACCCATGCCAAAAGCTGTTTAATGGCTCCCACCCTGGCGTCCTTGATCTTCAATCCAGAGGTCTATCTTGCTCTCCAGTATTGGAAGCGGCAGCGCGGCGTCATTTAGCACCTGACGGTGGAACTCGCGGATGTCAAAGCGGGCCCCAAGTGCAACTTCCGCCCTGTCTCGCAGCTCGCGGATTTTCATCTCGCCAACCTTGTACGACGCTCCGAAGCCAGGCTGCGCTATAAGTCGGTCTACTTCGTATTCAACGGCGGGCTCGCGAAGCAAGCAGTCCTTCTTCAAGAAGGCGACCGCTTGCGCTCTTGACCAACCTTTTTCATGCAGCCCCGTATCCGCTGTAAGGCGGCACGACCTCATGAGCGCGGCTTTCAAGAACCCGAAATGTTGGTACGGGTCTCTATAAAGGCCAAGCTCAAAGCCTAAAGACTCCGCATAGAGTGCCCACCCCTCATTATAGGCCGAATAACGGCCCAATCGTCTGAATGCCGGCAGATGCTGAAGCTCCCAGGCCAGTGCAACCTGGGTGTGATGCCCGGGTTCCCCTTCATGCAGAGAGATGACTTCCCGCATATAGGAATATCGGGAATGGAGAGCGCTGGTGTTCAGCGCAAACACGCCAGGCCGACTGCCATCCTCAGGAGGTGGCGAATAGAGAGCGTCAGGGTAATAGGCAGCATAAGCCCGGTGAAGGGGTAGGATTATATAATCTGACGTCGGGCGAATAATGAATAGCTCAGGCAGCTGAATTTTGCTGGTGAGTTTCCCAGCTTCATATGCATGCAACATGGCTTCTTCTGTAGGATACCGAAATCTTGCATCTGAATTGAGATGGTTGAGAAATTCCGCGCGGCTGCCATTGAAGTTGACTTTGCTTATGAGCCCATCCATTTCTTCCTGCAATAGCTTGACTTGTTTCATGCCCTCCATATGGAGCTTAGCGGGGTCTATTTCCAAAGTCGTGTGCTGCCGAACTTTGAACAGATACCAGCGCTTTCCGCCCGGTAAGTCTGCGAGCCCATCGCTTGATCTGGCCTTGGGTAGATACTCTTCTTCCAGAAATTCAACATATCGCTTGTAAGCTGGGATAACGCTGTTCTCTATCACATTGCGATACGCTATTTCCAACAGAAGCTGATCAGGCTCAATGAAATCATCTGGAAATAGTTTCAACGGCCCGAGATAAATGCTGTCCTCGACACTTGAGATGGCGTGCGTTTTCAAGGCTTCAAGCGACCTCTCAACCAGGCTGCGCGGATGAACCAACCCTAGCTTCAGCCCTTTGCGCATATGAGTTATGGCCATGGCTACCCAACCGTCGAATTTTTCGAGCTTCCGTAGCCAGCTTTCGTATTCGGCAAGGGTTGCGAAAGACTGACCCCCAACTCCTGATGCATTGAGCGAGAACGTGAAGGGTAAGTCGTCAAACGGATCCAAAGGCATCAAGGCATCCAGCTTTGCAAACCCTTGATCATAATATTCCAAGCGCATTTTCCTGTCGTAAGAAAAGACATTCAGACTCAGTCGATCACCGTCGGTCAAGGCGTTTGGGTCTATCTCCAATAAGTGCGCAAGCGTTTCTGCCTCCAAAGCGTGCAATTTATCGGCGTATGTATTGTTGAATTCAGCAATGAGCATAAGATCGAAATGCAAGCCCGGTTTTGTTCTCGCAGTCATCGGGTTGAGCTCATAGTAGGCCTCCCGATAACGGTTGAATATTTCATGCAACTGACGATGCTGGCTGCCAGCATCGTCAACCGCAACATTCGGATTGGCGGTGTGGGGCGCTGGTACGAGTTGCCGCTTGCCCAGCGAGCAGCTACAAAGGAATGCTGATGAAACGAAAACCGCGAACAAGACGGAGGGGATGGGGTGCATGTTGACTCTCGCTCCTTGAGTGTATTCTGCACAGACAACCCCGGTTAAGGTTAATTCCGCGGCTTAAGCGAATACGGCTCTGCCAGCGACGGTACCGCCAAGCTAGACACGTGAGTGTTCGACAATGATTTGGTTCAAGGCGGGTGTCAGTCTTTCGGGCGCGGTGCGTGCTTGCTCGTCACTTGGCTTTGTACGCAGTTCTCTTTGAGAGTCGCAAATTCGGCATGGGTTCAAGCGGGAAAGAGCGGGGCCGCACCTGGGTATGCAGCCCTGCCTGAGGGGGTTAGATTTCGGACGGAATCTTGTTGCGCCGCTCGGCCAGGTCCAGCTCTATCTGGCGCATTTTGGTATCGTTCAGCGGGTAGAGCAGCATGATGGCTGCGGCAATGAAGGCGAAGCCTGCGGGGATCCAACTCATCAGCAGCACAATGGCGGGCAGGGCTTCGGCGATGCTCGCCTCGTCGCGACCGCTGTAACCGTAGGCGGCCAGAACCAGCAGGATCAAGGCCCCCGCAAATCCGCCGCCGGTTTTATTGATGAAGGTGCCGGCGGAGAAAATCAAGCCGGTGGCGCGGCGGTTGTTTTTCCACTCGGAATAATCCGCGCAGTCGCCCAGCATACTGAAGAACAGCACCGGCATGATGGCGGCAAAGAATTCTGCAGCGCAGCCCAAAATCAGCGCCCAGTGCGGCTGGTCATTGGCAACAAAATAGATGGCGCCGGTCAACAGGCCGCCGGCCACCAGCGCCACAATGAACAGCTCGCGCTTACCAATCCAGCGGCCCAGGGTGCCGGTGCTGAAGGCCGCAACCACGGAGATGGCCAGTGTCAAACCAAAGTACAAAGACAGCAACTGCTGGCTGGTTATCTGCCCCCAGGGCCAGGCGGCCACATCCACGTAACGGTGGAAATAATAGGCGGTTGCGCCAATTTTGATGCCGTTGAACATCATGAACAGAAAGCCGATGGCAAGAATAACCAGCCAGGGCACGTTGGTCAGCAGGTCTATCAGGTCTTTTTGGGTGTCGCTGGCTTTGTCGCTGCCCTTGGCAATAATGTGGCGGGCGCCAAAGTAGATGGCCAGCACCACCAGGCCAAAGATAATGCCGGTGACCGGACCGCGGTAATAAAAGAACAGGCTGGCCGAGGCCAGGGGAATGATGATGAAGGGCAGGTTCTTGGTCAGGTCCCACAGGTCTGTGGACAGCGTGTTGCCGGAGCCCGCGCGCGGCAGCACGCGCTCTTTGGTGGTGGCGAAGGTGGTAAACAGAAGGATGACCAACAGCACGGCAAACAGGTACATGGTGTACTGGTAGCCGCGGGCTTCGTCGCCGCCACCCAGGGCCTCAACCAGCAGCGGCGTGCCCATCATCACCAGTAAGCCACCGCCAAAGGCGCCGCCAAAGCGCCAGCCGGACAGGCTGGTTCTCTCCGCGTGGTTGTCCGTCATCACGCCCATCAGGGCGGAATAGGGCACGTTGTTTACGGTGTAGGCCAGGGTCAAACCGATGTAGGTGATGTAGGCGTAAACCAGCTTCCACTCGGGGCTTAGATTGGGCGTGGAAAAGGTCAGCGCCATGAACAGGCCCAGCACCGGTGCCGACCAAAGTATCCAGGGGCGGAACTTGCCCCAGCGGGTGGTGGTACGGTCGGCGATCATGCCCATTATGATGTCGGTGACGCCATCGCTGAGCCGCACAATCAGCACCAGGCCCGCAGCCGCTTCGGGGGAGATGCCGAACACATCAGTGTAAAACACCATCAGGAAGGCGAGCGCGCCTCGCCATACCAGATTGGCGGCGGCATCTCCCAGGGCATAGCCAAATTTTTCGGATGTGGCAAGTTTATAAGATACTTCAGACATGGAAAGTCCTGTTGTTGATCTGATCAAGCTTGAAGTGCAGGGCTGATGATGCGCGCGCTGCGTTTATTATGTGGCCGACATTCTAGAGGATGACCCGCTTCGGCGTTAGCCGATTTTGCAGCCTTTGTAGCAATTCTGCGGCTTGCCTCTCGCCCAAATGGTGCCGGAGCCGCCCTCTCGCCTCAGTTAGGCTGGGCCGTCAGAGGCTGAGCAGCCGGGGCATGGGGCCAAGCCGTTACAGACTGCGTGGTGGATCGGCTTGCTCGCCGTATGGGAACAGCATGGCGTCGTGTGCTTCCATTTTCCAGGGCAGGCTTGCCGGCGAGATGTGCAAAAAGTGCAGGTGCCGCTCAAACTGGTCGAGGATGTCGCGGATGATGTCCTGCTGATCAAAGCCGTAAATGTCGTAGGATTGGCCGCCCCGGCGCAGAAACACTTCCGCCCGATAATAGTGCGCGTGGCTGCTGTCATTGTGCACCGGTTCGGGATAGGCGTAGTCCGGCAGCGCGTGCTCGAGTATGCGGATTTCATAGATGAAGTCTATTTGTTTCTCCTTGACTAATTCCAGAACCATGCGCGCGCCGGGCTCTGGCGCGTGAACTTGCGCATCCCAGCCCTGTTTGCTCAGCTCGCGTTGCACTCGGTGCATGGCCTTGCTGACCGTGGTGGTGACGAAGGCTTCAACCTGATCCCGGCTTGGGAAGCTGACCAGGCCCAGCAGCCGACGCTTCCACAGGCCGCGCCCGGAGGTGCCCGACAGTCTATTGGACTGCACGTGTGTTTGCAGGCTCCGGTAGTGGTGCCCCTCGATGATCAAGGCGCGCCATAGTCCCAGCGCGGACGCAATCATGATCAGCGCAAAGGGCAGGGCGCTGGCGATGGTCATGGTCTGCAGGGCGCTCAGGCCTCCGGCAAGCAGCAGTGTCCCGGCAACCACCCCCTCGGCGGATGCCCAGAACACGCGCTGCCATACCGGTGTTACTGCGGCGCCGCCCGAGGCGAGGGAATCGATAACCAAGGAGCCGGAGTCGGACGAGGTAACAAAGAAGGTGATGATAAGAATCACGGTGACAAAAGAGGCAATGGAGGTCAAAGGCAGCACCTCATAGAGCTTGAATAGCGCCACTGCGTGGTCCGCCTGGACCTGGCCGATCAGCGTGTCGTAACCCAGGTTCATGATGTGGTGCAGGGCTGTATCGCCAAAAATGGAAAACCAGAGAAAGGTGAAAATGGACGGTACCAGCATTACCCCCACCACAAATTGGCGGATAGTGCGCCCGCGGCTGATTTTGGCTATGAACAGGCCCACAAAGGGCGCCCAGGCGATAGTCCAGCCGAAGATGAACAGCGTCCAATTGCCTATCCAGTCGCTGCGGGTGTAGGCCTGCAGATTAAAGGTTCTTTCAACTATGTTGTTGAGGTAGCTGCCGGTATTCTGCAAAAAGCTCTCTAGTATGTGAATGGACGGCCCGACCGCAAAAACAAAGGTCATAAGCACGCCGGCAAGCACCATATTCAGCACGGACAGGCGCTTCACACCCTTATCCAGGCCTGCCACCACGGACACTGTGGCCAAACCGGTGATTACGGCAATGGCCAGGATCTGCACCTCAACGCTAATGGGTATGGCAGGCCATAGGTAGTTTATACCGGCGTTTATCTGCGACACCGACAGGCCCAAAGTGGTGGCAATGCCGAACATGGTGCCCAGAATGGCAAACACATCCACGGCGTGACCTATGGGCCCGTAGATCTTTTTGCCTATCAACGGGTACAGCGCTGAACGCATTGACAGGGGCAGGCCGTGGCGAAACGCAAAGTAGGCCAGCACCAGGCCTACCAGGCCGTAGATGGCCCAGATGTGGAATCCCCAGTGGAAGAACGCAATCTGCATCGCCTGTCTGGCTGCCCCCACGGTTTCCGGGGCGCCAGCCGGCGGCGCGGCGTAATGCAACACCGGCTCGGCAACGCCAAAAAACAGCAAGGCAATGCCGTAGCCCGCTGAAAACAGCATGGCAAACCAGGCCGGGAAACTGTATTGCGGCTCTGCGTGGTCCGGCCCCAGTTTGATATTTCCCCAACTGGATATGGCAATGCCAACAATAAACACGAGAAAGAAAGCCACCGCCAGCATGTAGAACCAGCCAAAGGTCTGCGTGATGTACGCAAGCGTTGTGCTGAACAGGGCGCCGGCCAGCTCCGGGTTGCTGATGGTGCCAATGACCAGCAGCAGTATGACTACGATGGCCGGTATAAATACAGGAAGTAGAACAGTAGAGCTTGGGTCGCGTTCTGCTCGGTTCATAGGCTCGTCCCTTATTATGGTTGAGTTGTGCGGGTGCAGGTTGCGAGGCAGGCGTTAACTGCTCAATGTGCGCGGGTGGCACCCTCGAGTGCGCGAAGAGGCAGAGCCATTCTAACAGGCTGTCAGAAAAAATTTGGCAGGCGAGCTTTTGCAAGTTCCTGGGCATCGCAGTCAGCCGGCAAACGCCTATGCTTCGTACCATCGGTTAAGCGGACTGCAACCTGCGCCGGATGAACCTATTTGGCTCACACCCGAATCTGCTCATCACTGCGTTAGCACACGGCCCCATTCTGTCAGCAACAGGATGGGAAGCATGGGTTGCAGATGGTTCTTTTGCCTATACGGATTTTGCCTGTCTCAATGATGGATGATAAGCGCGTAAATCAAATGACAGCTCTGTTGGAGCTGACCCACGATGCGGTCTGCGTCTGGCGCCTGGACGACGGCGTGGTGAGCTACTGGAACGCAGCTGCCGAACAATTGTTTGGTTTCAGTGCGGGCGATGCGTTGGGCAAGCCCATCGACCGGCTGCTGCGCACCGGCTACCCGGGCACCCTGGACGATCTGAAAGCGGTCTTGCGCCGCGATCACCGCTGGCAGGGGCTGCTGCTTCACACCCATAAATCCGGGCAGCAGATTCACGCTGACAGCCGCCTGGTTTGCGATTCAGCCGCAGACGGCGAGCAACTGGTTTTGCAGACAAGCCTTGATGTGACGGCACAAGTGGCTGCGGAGCAGGCGCTAAGGGTGAGTGAAGAGCGGTTCAGGTCGCTGGTTATGGCCACGGCTCAAGCGGTCATTGTCTGTAATGCTGAAGGGCAGGCCGAGGAAGAGTCCGCCTCCTGGCGGGCCTTTACCGGACAAACGTTCGAACAGGCTCAAGGGCAGGGTTGGTCCGACGCGCTGCATCCAGAGGATCGTGAGCGCATCACCACGCGCTGGGCGCAGAGCGTAGCCACCGCCACACCCTACAGTGCCGAGTGCCGGGTGCGGCAGGCCAATGGCGACTATCGCTGGGTGGCAGTTCGCGGTGTACCGCGCAACAACAGCGACGGCCAGGTGTGCGAATGGGTGGTGGGGCTGTCGGACATCAACGACAAAAAACGCGCAGCCCAGGCCATTCGTGACAGCGAAGAGCGTCTGCACTACGCGCTGGAGGCCGGCAGCATGGTGGCCTGGGACTTGAATTTAACCACCGGCTTCACCAAACGCAGCGGCCCGGCGAAGGTGTTGTTTGGCTTGCAGGATGGCCCCGCAGAAGAGTTTCTTGCGCTGGTCCACCCGGACGATCAGGCGGGCCTCAGGGCCGCCTTGAATGAGGTAAAAAACGGCCATGGGCAGCTTGATCGGGAGTTTCGTGTCACCGTTCCAGACGGCGGCAGCCGATGGGTGGCCGCCAAGGCGCAACGACGTTTTGGGCAGGAAGATGGACAGGCGTACGTGACCGGTGTGGTTATGGACATCACCCGGCGCCGCCAGGCCAAAGATCGGCTCAAGCTGCTGGATGCGGTCACTGAAGCCACGCGCGCCATGTCAGATCCTCTGCAGATCATTGCCGCAGCCTCACGCTTGCTGGGGGGGCATTTTTCTGCCAGTCGATGCCTTTACACCGAGCTGGCCGAAGGTGCTGATCGCCTGTTGGTGTGCCATGAATGGCGGGCCACAGGCGTGTCGGCGTGTGCTGATAGCTACCCTGTTGAGCTGCTGGGCGCCGGCGCACTGGCCAACATCCGCACGGGCGAGGCCTTGGTGGTGCGGGATGCCGACCGTCAACTTACGCCCGCCGGTGGTCAGGCGTTGTTCCAGGCATTGGGCGTGAAAGCGGCCATTTGCTGCCGTTTGCTGGAAGAGGGGCCCCAAGTCTCCATGGTGGGCGTGTTTCAGCAGGGCCCGCGAGACTGGAGCGACGCCGACATCGCCCTGGTGGAAGAAGTGGTGGAGCGCGCCTGGGGGCACGTGGAGCGAGCGCGTGCACGGGAGGCACTGCGCAGAAGCGAAGCACATCTTTCCTCTCTGCTGGAGCAAACCGCAGTGGGGATTCTGGAGTCGGATCTGAGCGGGCGTGTTATTCGCGTCAATGATCAGTGCTGCCGCATTCTTGGACGCAGTCGAGACGAAGTGTTGGGACGGGAAATGGGCCATTTTACCCACCCCGGCGACCTGGCCCGCAACCTGGAGCTGTTTGAACAGGCGGTAAAGTCCGGGCGGCCCTTTGAAATAGAGAAGCGGTATCTGCGGCCGGACGGTTCACAGGTGTGGGTCAATAATACCGTCAGTCTCATCAACCCCGGTGGAAGCGGTTCGGAGCCCACGCTTCTGGCCATCGTCATAGACATTACCGAGCGCAAACAAGCGGAAGCCAAGCTGGTGGAGACGTCCAGCCGCTTGCAGTTTACGCTGGAATCTGCAGAGATAGGCAACTGGGACCTGGACCTGGAAAACGACCTTGCCCAGCGCTCCCTGCGGCACGACCAGTGCTTTGGCTATGACACGCCCATCCCCCATTGGGGGTTTAAGGAGTTCATCCAGCATGTGCACCCCGAGGACCGCGACTTAGTAAGCCGGCAGTTTGAAATTGCCGTCAACGAAACCCAAAAAAAATGGCATTTTGAGTGTCGGGTGATTTGGCCGGATGCCAGCGTTCACTGGATAGCAGCCCACGGCAATCTCTACCAGGTGGATGGCAAACCCACAAAAATGGGGGGTATCGTCTTTGATATCACCGAGCGCAAGGGGCATGAACAGGCGCTGCGCGCCAGCGAACAGCAGGCTCTGGCGGCGGCGCGCCAGGCAGAGGACGAGCGCCGCCGCCTGGATGCGGTCCTGGAAGCCGTGCCGGTAGGCATTGCCGTTATCAACGCCGAGGGCCACCTGCACCTGGTCAACCCGGCTCACCAACTGCTGTGGGGCGAGCCGTCGTCAAGGTCCAATGCTGCGCGTGATTACCACCTGCGGAAGGGTTGGTGGGCCGACGGGTCAGAGCGGCACGGAACACCGCTGCAGCCCCAGGATTGGGCTGCGGCACGCACTCTTAGGGGTGAGACCACAGCGCCGGATATCATTGAAATAGAAAGCTTTGACGAACCTCCGGTGCGCCGGATCATCATGGTTTCCAGTGCGCCCATCTTGGACAGCTCCGGCCGTATCAGTGGTGTGGCAACTGCGCAAATGGACATCTCCGACCGGGTAACGGCCGAAAAAGCCTTGCGGGAATCGGACCGGCGCAAGGACGAATTTCTGGCCATGCTGGCCCACGAGCTGCGCAACCCGCTGGCGCCCATTGGCGCGGCGGCAGATTTGCTGCGGCTTGGCCACCTGGAGGGTGCCCGGGTGAAGCAGGCGAGCGATATCATCTCGCGGCAGGTACGGCACATGACCAGTCTGGTCGACGACCTGCTTGATGTGTCGCGGGTAACCCGCGGGCTGGTGGCGCTCAACCGTGTCAAACTGGATGCCAAGCGGGTGGTCAACGATGCCATTGAGCAGGTGCGGCCGCTGATAGAGGCCCGTGGCCACAGTCTGACCCTGCACACCCCGCCTGAGTCCGCCTATGTTTGCGCCGACCAGAAACGTCTGGTGCAGGTGGTCAGCAACCTGCTGAACAATGCCGCCAAGTATACGCCGGAAGGCGGAGAGATTAGCTTGAGCGTGGAGGTTGACGGCAGGCACGTCAAGATGACGGTGGCCGACAACGGCATGGGCATGGAGCCCGAATTGCTGGGGCGTGTGTTTGAGCTGTTTGCTCAGGCCGAGCGCAGCGTTGATCGCTCTTTGGGTGGCCTGGGCATAGGCCTGGCGTTGGTCAGAAGCCTCGTCGAACTGCACGGCGGCAGCGTCCAAGCCTATAGCGACGGGCCGGGTTGCGGCACTCGCTTGACGGTTTGCCTGCCTCAACTGCATGAAGAGGCAGCACCGCCACAAGCCATCCCGTCGGAGGCCGCACCTGCGACGCCACAACGCGTGTTGAAGGTCTTGGTGGTGGATGACAATCATGACGCTGCACAGATGCTGGCCATGTACGTCGAGGCGCTGGGCCATCAGACACTGGTAGAGCACAACTCGCGCAAAGCCCTTGAGCGCGCACGCCAGCAGAAGCCGGACGTCTGCCTGTTGGACATTGGCCTGCCGGATATGGACGGCAATGAACTGGCTCGGCGGCTTCGCAGCCAGTCGGAGACTGCAGAGGCCGTTCTGGTTGCCGTCACCGGTTATGGGCAAGAGCAGGACAAACGCGCCGCGACCGAAGCCGGCTTTGACCACCACTTTGTGAAGCCGCTGGACGCCCCCAGGCTTACCCGATTACTGGAAGATACTGCAGCACAAGGCTAGCGCACCCTTCGGCACAAATTTTTTCTTTTTGGCACATGATTCGGCAAGTACGGCGTTTGTCACATTCTGCTTATAATATTTTGCTATCGCGCCACCGGATAGCTCCAAATGTTCTGGAATGGTGTATATACTCAAACAGGCACATTCATCAAACCAGGCAAAGGAGGTTGAATAACGGCACCCGTTTTTGGGTATCCCAGGCGAAGTAGATAATTGCTTACTCAGCTATTAACTTGCACCGACCAGGAACTGTTATTATGGCGAAAAAGTCGTTTTCGAAGCGTTCCGTACAGCAGCTTAAATACTCCGACAGTAGACGAGGCCATGAGTCCGGTAAAAAACAGCGCAACAACTACGAGGACCCTCCCAATCTCTTTGCACTCAACGCAAGACCTCAACTAGAAACAGCATACGCCGCTCGACGATCCGAGCAACCCCTCTCCGCCAGAACCCCAGCTCAGAAACGTTACATCAACGCCATAAAAAATCACTGCCTCACCTTTGGTATTGGCCCCGCAGGAACGGGTAAGAGCTATTGCGCGGCTGCACTGGCTGCCGAAGCGCTGGAATCCGGCAGAATTGAGCGCATTATTCTTACCCGTCCCGCCGTGGAGGCAGGGGAGCAACTGGGCTTTTTGCCCGGCGGTCTGGACGAGAAATTCGCCGTCTATATAGAAGCGTTTCGGGATATTCTCAATGAGCGCCTGGGCGCGGGAACCGTCAATTACAATCTGCGGCACGGCAGAATTGTTGCGGCCCCGCTGGCCTTCATGCGCGGTAAAACCTTTGGCCCAGATACATTCGTTGTATTGGACGAAGCGCAAAACACCTCCGTCGCGCAGATGAAAATGTTTCTGACCCGCATAGGGGAGGACTGTAAAGTGGTGATCAATGGCGATGTTGCGCAGAGCGATATTCGCGGCCCCAACGGTCTGGGGGACGCCGTCAAAAGACTGTCCGGCCTGCCGGGTGTGTACATTCACCAATTCGAGCGGGACGATATTGTCCGCAGCGGCCTGGTGAGGGCTGTGATTGATCGCTACGAGCTTCCCGCTTAGTAGAGGTTTTATCCCCTGACACCGGAGTGGGGGATGCATACACGCGGGTGGAATTCTGCTGCAACTGGGGCTCCGCCCGCTTTCTGACCAAAAAATGTTCGCGATGAGCAAGCGAGCTCAACTTTATCCAACCGCGGTGCTGCGCAGTTGCTTCGCCTACGGTGGACATATCCAAGCCTCGCCTTTATAGTTTCTCGGACGCAAACTGAACAGTCACGGGTTGGGCTGAATGATTGCTCCAGAATAACAATTAACCTGATCATCTGTTTGGCTTTGCGCAGCGGCGTGCTGACACCGCATTCCTCCGGAGCCGATCGTGTCAATGCATGCTTACAAGCTCAGAAACTGAAAAGCTACAACCAACAATAAATAGAAGTAACCGTTCGGCTCACGCCAGAATGTGCCGGTAGCTGCGTTATCTGACGGTTGGTCAGCGGTGGAGTTTTTGCCCTTTTCGTCCAGCTCAGCACAAATTTGCAGGCAAACCGCGCGTTTACGGATTACTCTGAATTGTCGCCTTCAGGAAATAAAGCCCATGAGCCATTGCGTTGCGGTTATCGGCAGTGCTGATCACGCCGCAGAAGTGGGGGGTCTGCTGGACGCACCATGGACCCTGCATAGAGATCCTACAGCGGATATCGCAGCCGACTGCAGAGTCTTGATTCATCAACCACCCGAATACGATGCACTGGCGCAGTTGCGAAGTCGCTCCAGTGCCATGGCCATCCCAGAACCTGTTCTGGTTATTCAAAGTGATGTTGCAGACACGCAAACCCGTTACGCGCTGCTGCGGGCCGGCGCGATGGAGGTGCTATCGTCCGGCTTGCTTAACCGCGAGACGCTCAACGACGCGCTGTACTCTGCCCGGGCGCGGTTTGCTGCAAGCTCACAAACGGGTCTGGATGCCAAGCTCCACGAGCAGGAGCAACGTCTGGTCCTGCATTTGGAAAATTCGCCCCTGGCCGCAGTGGAGTGGGATGCGGACTTCCGCTGTATCCGCTGGACCAAACGGGCCGAGGCCATGTTCGGCTGGCGTGCGGAAGACGTCACCGGTTTGCGCATTGGTGAATGGGAGTTCATCCCCGAAGATGATCGGGCGGCGGTCAGTCAAATCATGTCCAATCTGACCCAAGGGCGCGAGGCGCAGAATATCAGCAGCAACCGCAATATACGCCGCGACGGCACGCAAGGGCATTTCGAGTGGTATAACTCCGTTCGCTTTGACGCCGCCGGCCGACTGATTTCCGTTCTGTCGCTGGTGCTCGATGTATCAGAGCGCCACCGGGCAGAGGAGGACTTGCGTCACACCACCTCGCTCCTGCGCGCCGTTACTGATACCGCCGTAGACCCCATTTTTGCCAAGAATGCCACGGGTCAAATGCTGTTGGTCAACCCCGCCGCCCTGCAGATGATTGGCAAGGCGGCAAACGAGGTCATGGGCCGCACCGCCCTGGAATGGCTGGGGGACAATGTGTACAGCCGCATGCTGATGGAAAACGATCATCGGGTGATGAGCTCGGGTAAAACGGAGGAAGTGGAGGAAGTTCTTCCTACCTCCAGGGGGCTGCGAACGTTTCTGGCGGTCAAATCGCCGCTGCGCGATGACAGCGGCAGGGTGACGGGCCTGGTGGGTATTCGCCGCGACATCACCGACAGTAAAAAAGCTGCAGAAGCACTGCGCGCCAGTGAGGCCTTGGCGCAGCAGGCAGCAGCTCGCGCGGATGCGGAAAAAGGCCTGCTTGACGCTGTGCTGGAGGCCGCTCCGGTGGGTGTGATCGTGGCCGATGCCCAGGGTAAGCTGCTGCGCACCAACGCCGCCAACGAGCTGCTTTGGGGGACTATTCCGTATTCGCAGAGCATCGACGAATACCGGGAGTGGAAAGGCTGGTGGGCGGATCAGTCCGCGCGGCGCGGCCAGCCGCTGGACGCACACGACTGGGCCATGGCACGGGCACTGCGTGGCGAGGTAGTGCGCAAGGATCTGGTGGAGGTGGAGCCCTTCGACAAGCCGAACAGCCGGCGCACCATTATCAACAGCGGCGCGCCCGTTCGCGACCAGGAAGGCCGTATCATCGGTGCGGTGGTCGCCCAGATGGACATCACGGATCTGATCAAAGCCGAAGACGCACTGCGCGAAAGTGAAATCCGCTTCCGGGCCTTGGCAGACAACATTTCCCAACTGGCCTGGATAGCCGACGCCAGCGGCGAAGTTATCTGGGTCAACCAGCGCTGGTCCGAGTACACCGGCACCACCTTGCAGCAGGTGGGCCGCTGGCAATGGCAGAGTCTGCATCATCCGGATCGCCTGGCCGGTGTTGTTGAAAAGTTCACCCACCACATCCGCACCGGCCTGCCTTGGGAAGATACCTTCCCGCTGCGCGGCAGGGACGGCGACTACCGTTGGTTTCTCTCCCGCGCAGTGCCCCTGCGCGACGACAGCGGGCAGGTGACGCGCTGGTTTGGCACCAATACCGATATCACCGACCAGCGCCGCGCGGAGGATGCGCTGCGTGAAGCCGACCAGCGCAAGGACGAATTCATCGCCATGCTCGCCCACGAACTGCGCAACCCACTGGCGCCGGTCCGCAGTGCCGTACAAATGCTGCAAAAGAGCAGCTCCTCCGAGCCGGCGCAACTGGCACGCGCCCGCGATATCATCAATCGCCAAGTGGCGCACATGTCGCGTCTTATCGACGATTTGCTGGACGTCTCGCGTATTGCTCGCGGCAAACTGGAGCTGCAAAAGGAGGTGTGCGATTTCGCCGTCATAGCCCGTGAGACGGCCGAAGACTACCGCGCGTCGCTGGAGGCGGCAGGCCTGAGCTTGAAAGTTACCAGCACCACCGGGCCGCTATGGGTGGAGTGCGACCCGGTGCGTATAGCGCAGATGATTGGCAATTACCTGCAGAATGCCGGCCGCTTTACCGAAAGCGGTGGCAAAATTGAGGTTCGACTGGAAGAAGACAGCCTGCGGCAGGCGGCCAGAATTGTGGTTGAAGATAATGGCAGTGGCATTGACCCGGCACTGTTGGCCCATCTGTTTGACGCCTTCCGCCAGGCGGACCAAGGCTTGGCTCGCAGCAAAGGCGGCCTGGGCCTGGGCCTGGCGTTGACCAAGGGCCTGGCGCAACTGCACGGCGGCCAGGTCACGGCGGAGAGCGCAGGCGCCGGCAAGGGCGCCATTTTCACCTTGTCTTTACCCCTAACCCAGCGCCGGCATGAGCAGGCCTCGAACCTGTCTGCCGCACAGCCCTTCACCGGGCGGCGCATTCTGATTGTGGAAGACAACCAAGACGCTGCTGAAACCTTGGGCTTGCTGCTTGAGCTGGTGGGGCATGAGGTCAAGCTTGCCTTCGACGGCAGCGCGGCACTGCCGGCGGCGCGTGAGTTTCGGCCAGAAGTGGTCATCTCCGATATCGGCCTGCCGGGGGATATGGACGGCTATGCGGTGGCCAGAGCGCTGCGAGAGGAACCTGTTTTTGAAAACCTGTGGCTGATAGCGCTATCGGGCTATGCAGACGAAGAATCCCGTCGCCGCTCGGCCGCCTCCGGCTTTGACCTGCACCTGGCCAAGCCGGTGGATTTTTCTGCGCTGGAGTCCACGCTGGCACAAATCGCTCCGGGTCAGCCCCACGCTCAACAGGTTTGAATGGGCGCGGGTTGCCAGTGGGGCTCAGAATTTTTCCGGCCGCAGCACCTCGACATCGGTAGTCATCAGGATCATGGCGTAGTTGTCGTAGTAACGCAGGCGAAGGTGAGCGGCGATGGCTTCCGCAGTTTTGGCATCGCACACCACTTCCAAACGAATGTTGCCGCTTGGGTCCCAACTGGCGTTGCGCACGCCGCGGCTGCCCTTGCCCCTGGCGTCCGTAATGGTATAGCCGTGGGCGCCCAGGCGCTCTATGTCCTGGACCAGCAAATTCTCCAGCGCACTTTCGGTTACCACCGTCAGCAGCTTGCGCATTTTGATAGCCATGGCGTTATCCTCCAAAAAGGTTGTGGGCTCGTACGGCCAGCTCATAATAGAGCGGTATTCCGATCAGCACATTGAACGGGAAGGTGACCCCCAGCGATGCTGCCAGCGACAGTGTCGGGTTGGCCTCGGGGACGGAGATCCGCATGGCTGCCGGCACCGCGATATAGGAGGCACTGGCCGCCAGCACCGCCAGCATGGCAGTCCCACCAACCGACAACCCCAAAGCCCAGCCCAGTACCGTGCCCACCAGCGAAGAAAAAAGCGGCATGGCAATGCCGAATACAATTAGAAAGAGGCCGTACTTACGCAGCCCACCCAGTTGTGCCGCAGTGATCAAGCCCATCTCCAGCAGAAACAGCGCCAGTACACCTTTGAACAGGTCAATGAACAACGGTTGAATGGTGGCCACGCCTTCGGGGCCGGACGCCCAGCCGATCAACACCCCGCCGATAAGCAGCACGATGCTCTTGCCCATGAATACTTCGTGTGCCACCGCACCCAGGCGGGTCTCTTTAGTCAAGCCCCGCGCCATGATTATGCCCACCAGAATGGCCGGGATCTCCAGCAACGCCAGCAGCAGCGGCATGTGCTCCTCAAAGGCAATATTGCGGTTATTGAGGTATGCGATGGCCACCGCGTAGGTGCCCACGCTGACAGAGCCGTAATGCGCGGCGATGGAGGCCGCGTCTGCCCGCTTGAAGCGGCCCCAGTAACGCAGGACAGGGAAAGCGACAAAGGGCAATGAAAAGCCCATCACTATCACCGCCAGCATCTGCGGAAGCAGGTTGCCGAAGGGCTGCTTGGCCAGTTCCACGCCGCCTTTCAGTCCAATGGCCAGCAGCAGCAGAATGCTCACAAAATCGTAAATGGCGGCCGGAAGGCGCAGCTCCGAGCGCAAGACGCCGGCGGTCACGCCTAGCAAAAAAAACAGAATGATCGGGTCTATGAAATTCATTGAATCTGTTCCAGCGGGGGAAAACCACGTTCCGGGTCAAACGACATTGGGCTTCGTGTTACTGGCTGAGGTTGTTATTGCGGGCCAGCCAGAACCAAGCCTTGTACGGGCCGGGCGATTGTATCGCGCATTTTACCCCCGGAGCGACTGCCCAGACGGGGCGTTGGGCAAGGCGCCTCGTCAAGAGCCCGCGGGCGGGGGCATGCGGAGCTTACTGACTGTCATGTTTTTTGCATCGCTGATGCGCAGTTGCCCACAGAAGCTGTAACCCACTATCGATAAAGTAGAGGTATTCCAATGCTTGCCATGAATTACCGAGGCCCACAGCGGGTCAGGGCAGATCAGAAGCCCATGCCGGAGTTGCTTCATCCGCAGGATGCCATTGTCAGAGTTACCCGATCTTGTATTTGTGGCTCGGATTTACACCTGTACAACGGCAATGTTCCGGATACCCGGGTGGGTATGACGTTTGGCCATGAGTTCACCGGCGTGGTGGAGGAGTTGGGCGCGGATGTTCACAACCTGAAGGTTGGCGACCGGGTGCTGGTGCCTTTTAACATTGCCTGCGGCAAATGTACATTTTGCAGGCAGGGGCTTTTTGGCAATTGCCACGAGTCCAATTCACAGGCGACCGCCGTGGGCGGCATATTTGGCTATTCGCATACCGCCGGTGGTTACGACGGCGGGCAGGCAGAGTATGTGCGCGTGCCCTACGCGGATGTGG
>CAYNST010000070.1:0-17302 GCA_964399955.1 uncultured Cellvibrionaceae bacterium
TCCAATGGCAGCCCTTTGTTCAGCGCCTGAAACTCGGAGCTGACGGTGTGCCCGTCGCGGCCTAGCTGCACGATGAAGACCGCAGGGCTCTGCTCCAGAATCACCAGGTCGTATGAACCCACGGACGGGCACTCCAGCTGTGTGAGCGCTGCACTGACACTGGCGCCACTCTCGTCGCAGTCGTTAAGCCGAACGTTGTGAATAGTGTCTTTTCTGCCGTCGGCCCAGCCGAGGGAAGCGGAGAGTGCAAGAAGCGGAAGAAGCAGGTGGAGTTTCATTGGGCGGCCATCCTTAGGTTGGGTGACAGTTTAAGTATGGCAGTGAAAAGGCAACACTGGAGGCCGGCCGACGCCCCCTGCCGAAAAAACGAGCAGCAACTGACGAGTGGTACGCCTTCGTCCTGACCGATGGCTGAGAACCGCCCAGTGCAAAAGGCGGTTCAGCCTCAGGATTCTAGCCCTGGCAACACTTGCGGCGCAAAGCCAGCCCCGCTCCCGCCGTCAATCCAAGCATCAGCTCAAGCAGACCGATACTGCCGCTTTTTTTGCGTGGCTTGGCAGGCTCGGGCGGTGGCGGTGGCGGTTGCTGCCCCAGCAGCACGTTGAGGGGCGGGTCCAGATCGGCGGCGGTGTCTTCAGCGGCATCCAGAACAGTCACCGCGTGAACCATCACCAGGTAATCAGCCGGCGCAGCCACCAAGGCATCGGCGGTTTGGGTGGTGTAGTCGCGCAGGGGAAGCTGCCCAAAGGCGCCGCCAAAGCGGGCACTAAGATTGTATGTCTGCACGGCTTCGATCTCCGCCAGCACCTCCATGCCATCGCCCATCACCTCGCCAAACACGGTAAAACCACCGTTTTGCACATCCAGATTGGCGCTGTTGTCGCCCAAATTGAAAAACCACTGGTTGGTGGCGCCGTTAACATCGTTGCCCACCTTGGCCATTACGATGGTGCCGGCCACGTTGGAGTAGACCGGCTCGTTGATGGGTGAGAGGGGGTTGGGATTTGGTGCCAGAGAGTTGTCTTCCTGCACCACAAAACCCCCGCCCTGCACCACAAAGCCTTTCACCGAGCGATGAAAAAAGGTGTTTTCATAAGTCCCAGCTTTCAGATAAGCCAGAAAATTCGCAACCGTCTCGGGTGTGGCCTCATCGTAAAGGTTAACCTCAAAGTTCCCCAAAGAGGTCTGGAATTGCACAATGGTGGCATTGGCCTGCACACCCGCCGCCGCCAGCAGCGCAAAGGCGCCACAGCGCAGGAAGTGAGGGATAGGAACGGAGCTTATTGTCATGTTGAACAACCTGGTCAGATGATTTGGAGCCGGCAAGAGCTGGGAGCCGGAGCTGCTGGACAGATCTTAGCGAAAGTCTGAGCCGGAAACTGTAAAGAAGTTTAACGGCTCCAACTCCGACGGATAAGAATGGCCAACAATTCTTCACCACTGTCTGCGTCCAGCGCACACCGGTGTGCTTCGGCCATGGCGATCAGACTGAAAGAGCCAAATTGGTCTTTCAGCAGATGGCGCGTGGTGGTACCCGTGACCCGGTTGCTGGCGTTTTCGGCGTGGGGGACCAGCGCCACGCCGGCGATATCGCGCTTCCACTACCGCGCGCCGACGCGGTAGCACACCTTTTCCACCCTACATACAAGGTTGTAGCGCCCAGGCTTTGGGCGCGGCTGCCTTTGATGCCCCGCCGTGCAACGGGCTGGTTTCTCAAGCGAACGGAATCACCTCCGCCCTCCATTGTCCCAGATACGGTTGGTCTAAGCGCGAGCAACTGATCGGACTTTGCACTGCGCCAATATACTGTATACTTAAACAGACATCAAAGCGCGGAGACCCGCAGTTGAAATTACTGAAAAAGCTGGAAATTCTGGCCGATGCGGCCAAGTATGATGCTTCCTGCGCCAGTAGCGGCGCTGAAAAGCGCAACTCGCGCGGCTCCGGCGGTATTGGCTCTACCCAAAGCATGGGTATTTGTCACAGCTATGCGCCAGACGGGCGCTGTATTTCGTTGCTGAAGCTGTTGCTCACCAACTTCTGTGTCTATGAATGCAGCTACTGCGTGAACCGGGCCTCCAGCAATGTGCCACGGGCGCGGTTTACGGTTGACGAAGTGGTGTACCTGACCATGGAGTTCTACAAACGGAACTACATAGAAGGCCTGTTTTTGAGCTCCGGCATCATTCAGGACGCCGACTACACCATGGAGCAGCTGGTTGCAGTGGCCAGAAAACTCAGGGTAGAGGAACGATTTGGCGGATATATTCATTTGAAGACCATTCCCGAGGCATCGCCGGAATTATTGGCGGACGCGGGGCTCTACGCAGATCGGTTGAGTATCAACGTTGAGCTGCCTACCGGAGAATCGCTAAGACAGTTAGCGCCCGAGAAAAACGCCGCGCACATCGAGCACACCATGCTGCGCCTGAGAGATGGCATAGAGGCCTACCGGGATGACCGCAAACTGCCCGCGCGCGGGCGCGCGGAGTTGCCTAAATTTGCGCCTGCAGGCCAAAGCACGCAGATGATTGTGGGCGCCGATGCGGCTGAGGACCGCACCATTTTGCTCAAGGCGGACAAGCTCTACCAAAACTACAGCTTGAAGCGCGTCTATTATTCGGCCTTTAGCCCTATTCCCGATGCGTCCAAAGTCCTGCCTTTGCAGGCGGCCCCGCTTCAACGTGAACACAGGCTATATCAGGCCGACTGGCTGCTGCGGGTTTACGGTTTCAGCATGGAGGAGTTGAACCAGGCCATGGACGCTCGTACAGGCATGTTGGATGCCGATATAGACCCGAAGCTGGCCTGGGCACTGCACAACCGGCACCTCTTCCCGGTGGATGTGAACCGAGCGGATTACGAAACCCTGCTGCGCATTCCCGGAGTTGGTTTAACCAGCGCCAAGCGCATCGTTGCTCAGCGAAGAAGCGGCAATATTCGGCTGGACGACCTGAAAAAGATGCGCCTGCCACTCTCCAAGCTCAAGCCCTTTGTCCAGACCTTGGATTATCACCCTGCCGGTGAGGAGGCTGAGAGCGGTGTTATAAAACGCCGGTTGACTCAAGCGGCGCAGGCTCAGCTTTCTCTTTTTTGACAGGGTAATGGGGGCGATGAAGTGCTAAGCGTGCAAGTGCACAATTTTGAACAATGGCGCAATCAAGCCCGGCAGCTGCTGCTGGCTGGGGTTTTACCTGCGCAGGTAGAATGGCTGGACGAATCCCAACCCACGCTGTTTGTCACCCATCAGGAGTTACCTGCGCCCCGGCAGCCCCCAGTTGAGCTCAAAATCAGTGCCCGGTTCTTGCGCGCCGCCGAGCGCGCCGCCTGCCACCGCGATGCCAGCAAATGGGCTTTGCTATACCATTTGGCCTGGCGGCTTGTCCATCAGCAGCGCGATTTGCTGAATGTCAGCACCGATGCGCAGGTCAGCAGGTTGCGAAGCATGAGTCGCGCGGTGGGGCGGGATATACACAAAATGAAGGCGTTTGTGCGCTTTAGCCGTCCTCAGTCGTCAGGTGACCTTCCGGGCGAGCATTTTTTCGCCTGGTATGAACCTAAACATCTGATCACCGAGGCCATTGCTCTTTTTTTTGTGGAGCGTTTTACCGGCATGAACTGGTCAATTCTCACACCGGACAAATGCCTGCACTGGGACCAGCGCCACCTCAAGGTGACGGAGGGGGTAAATAAACCGGCCAACCTTGGCGACGCTTTGGAGGATTTCTGGCGCACCTATTACACCAGTATCTTCAACCCGGCCCGGGTCAAAGTTGCCGCCATGAAAGCTGAGATGCCGGTTTACTACTGGAAAAATCTGCCAGAAGCTCAGTTGATTACCGGCCTGCTGTGGCAGGCGCCCGAGCGGGTGCAACAAATGATAAACCGTGCGCCTTCGGATTCTGACCGCTTGCGCGACAAGTCTGCAGGCTTGAGGGCCAGGCAGGATCGGCTGCGCGTTGATGGCCAACAACAGCCTTGAGGCCGGAGCACGGTTCAGCTCAGCTCTGAGGCCAGCTTTAGAACTTCGTCGCCATTCTCCTGCTCAATAAGCACGGCCGGGTTGTCCGCCGTGCCTACTCGGGTGATTTTGCTGCCTTTGAGTGTGCGGGTGACCCTGCGCCAAAAGATGTCCTTCACCTTGCCCGAGCCCTCTCCAGAGCTCCACTGCCACTTGACGGTATCACCGGTACGGATACGCACTGACTCGCCTCCTTTGATTGGTGATTAAAATTGGCCCGCGCAGAAGTCCCTTGGCGAAGCCGCCGGCAACGCGATACTCACATCCGCCACCTCCCTCAAGCGCTCTTACGCAGGTAAGCTCCAGCCCGTCTGCCCCCGCTTTTACACGTTCATTGTGAAAACTACGCGGTTAGACCTGTAAGCGGAGCGCCGCGCTCCGACAAATGGAGCTTTGCGCCACAAGAGCTGACAGGCACAAATTATGCAAGTGCATGTGAAACACCCCGGTCATTTTGATGGCCGTCTCAACAACTGGCAGCCGATGCGTTCGGCAGAATTAGAGGATGACCACCATGCAGATTGCGCGAATAGGCATTTTGAGGACTCTGTTTATCTGGCGCTTGCTTTCCAGAGCGTTCCGTAAAAACCGCCGCCGCCGTTAGAAAAGCGCTGCCTTCGGGGTCAGAGCTGAAGGCAGCCAAGCAATACCCCGCTGCCTCCTTTGGCCCGTTTTATTGGAATAACCTGAGGTACGCGCTACTTCCCGCCGCCACGCGGCGCTTCCTGCTTTCTTTCTGTGTTTCTCATTTTTATTGGACTTTTGTCAAAGTGCGGATGACGAATGGGCCGCCAGGCTCTACACTTATCCCGGCTTGGTAGGGCCTTTCGCATTGGGTAGCGCTTAACATGTAGTCTAAGCTACCTGCTGCCAGGCACAGCGCCTTGAGCAGCCGGGGAGCGTATAACCCCTATAGTCTCCGCAACTGATCCGTTGATCTTGCGCGCCCGAGCCTCAAATCACAATAACAACAGAGCTCCAGGACAGACTTTGACATCCATCCTGGAGAACAGACTGCACGGGGGTCTCCAATGCCGCCCTGGTTAAATGAAGCGCTTGAGAAAAGTCAGTCATTCATGCCCCATGGCCATTGTTACCTCTGGCTGCCGGGCCTGTTGTGGATGCATGTCGTCTCGGATGCGCTGATCGGCGCCGCCTATGTCAGTATCTCCTTGATACTCTATCTTTTTGTGCGCAGGATCCGCCTGCCCTTCAGCCCGGTCTTCATAGCCTTTGGCCTGTTCATTGGCCTGTGCGGCCTGACGCATTTTATGGCCATCTGGAATGTCTGGAACGCGGATTATTTTGCCTCGGGACTGGTGAAGGCGGCTACTGCAGCGGCTTCGGTGGCCACTGCCGTTGGCCTGTTTTACATTCGCCCGCAAATTGAAGCGGTGGTGCATACAGCACGGCTGTCCGAGACCCGTCGGGTGCAGCTTGAGTCAACCAATGCCGAGCTGGAAGCGCTCAACCGCAAGATAAGCCGGCTGGACGAAATGAAAACCCAGTTTTTTGCCAACGTGTCACACGAGCTGCGCACGCCGCTGGCGTTGATACTGGGCCCGGCAGAGCGCCTGCTGGGTGACCCACAGCTCAACGACGAGCAGAGGCGCCAATTGATGAACATCAGCGCCAATGGCAAGACGCTCCTGAAGCAGGTCAATGACATTCTGGATGTGGCCAAGCTGGAGGAGGGCCAACTGCAGGCAGACTATAGCCGCCTGGATGCAGCCGCCTGGTGCAGGCAAATCGCGTCACAGTTTGAGCTGGCCGCCGAGCACCGCCGAATTCAGTTCCAAATTGAAATACCAAATAGGTTGGACGTTGAGTCGGATGCAAACATGCTGGAGAGGATTCTCATTAACCTGCTCTCCAACGCTTTCAAATTCACCCCCGATGCGGGGAAAATCCGGGTTCAATTGCAGGACAGTGCACAGACATTTCATCTACAGGTGGAAGACTCCGGCCCGGGTATCAAACCCGAGCAGCGCGATCTTATTTTTGACCGTTTCCATCAACTGGACGGTGCGGCAACACGTACCCACGGTGGTACAGGCCTGGGCCTGGCCATAGTCAAAGATTTTGCTGGGATTCTTGGCGGCGAAGTTCAGGTAGGCTCGGCCGCAGGGGGAGGCGCGGCCTTTACCGTCAGCTTGCCCAAGCGCGCGCCCACACCCGTCGCGGCTGTAAAGGAGTGGCAACCGGAAGATCACCAATCGCAGGCGATGTTGGACGCCGTGCTGCACGAGGTGGACACGACATCCTTCAACAGTAATAGCCAGGAGATTCCGGCTCATCAACCGGGCCGTGCGTCGGTACTGGTGGTAGAGGACAACCAGAGTCTCAGGCAGTTTATCGTCAGCTCTCTGGCGGAGTTCTATAACCTGCTGAGCGCAGCCGACGGGCGGCAGGGGCTGGAAATGGCCAGGACTTGGCAACCGGATCTGATCATCACTGACATCATGATGCCGAAGATGAGTGGTGACCAGATGATCGAAGCGATCCGACAGACTCCAGCACTTAACACTGTGCCAATCCTGTTGCTAAGTGCCAAGGCAGATGAAGAGCTGCGCGTGAAGCTACTGTCCAATGGGGCGCAGGATTATCTCACCAAGCCGTTTTCGCCACATGAGTTGCTGGCGCGCGCAGGGAACCTTGTGGGTGTGAAGCAGGCGGGGGATGCGTTGCGGCAGGAGCTTGCCAGCAGCTCCACCAATCTGGATGAGCTGGCTCGCAATCTGGCCCTATCACATCGGCAGTTGCAGGTTGCCCTGGAGACGGCCTCAGTCGCTCGCGAGCAAGCGGAGCGGGCCAGTCAGGTCAAGAGCCATTTCCTGGCGCTGATATCCCATGAAATGCGCACGCCGCTGTCGGTTATTCATATGAATGCGCAGGTGCTTGACCGCCACCGCAACAGCCCGCCAACTGAAACCTCACATACGCGGCTGGACCGTCTGATTAGAGCAACTCAGCAATTGAACACTTTGATTGAGGGCGTGCTGGAGTATACCCGCATCGAAAGCGGCAGGATTACCGCAAAAAGGGAAACCATTGACCTACTGGCTCTGGCGCAAGAGGTTGTAGAAGCCGGACAATTGCAACTGCCCTCCGCGCAGGTCACCCTGGAGCTGATTGAGCCCACCTCCCCTCTACCGCCTTTCAGCACCGACCCCCGATTGTTGCGGGTTGTCCTCAATAACATAATATCGAACGCGCTAAAATTCACCACCGAAGGCGTGGTTAGCGTGCACTTGCACAGCAGCGCCGCAACCCAAATCATTGAGGTGCGGGATACCGGCATCGGCATTGCGGCCAAAGACATTCCCCGTATTTTTTTGCCCTTCGAACAGTTGGAACCCATCCACAGAAAAAGCATTCCGGGGGTGGGTTTGGGGCTGTCGCTGACCAAAGAAATTGTGGAGGTGCTGCACGGAACAGTCGATGTGCGCTCGAAGCCGGGTGCAGGCAGTTGTTTCCGTATCAGTCTACCAAATTCGCTCACCGATCCCGCTGACCAACCCCGCGCCGATAACACAGAAGAACCAACATGAGCTGCAAAAGCATCCTGATTGTTGAAGATGAGCCCAACGTTCGCGAAACGCTGAAAGACATACTGGAGCTGGAAGGCTTCTGCGTGGCTACCGCAGAAAACGGGCAGGACGCGCTAGGGCGACTGCAAAGCTACGAGCACCCCTGCCTAATTCTGCTAGACCTGATGATGCCGGTTATGAACGGTTGGCAGTTTCTGGAAGCGCTTGAAGCCAAGCACCAGCACGTTCTGGCAACCATTCCGGTAGTGGTTGTCTCAGCCGTGGCGGATTTGACGGATGTGCAGCAAAAATATCAATGCCAGGTAATGAAAAAGCCGGTAAATATGCAAACACTGATCGCCCTGGCGAAAGAATACTGCCAGTTTGTCTGAACAATGGGCGGATCAGCCCGGGTGAAGAGGATGGCCGGCTCCACTCCCCATTGCTTTACTTTAACCGCCCCGCTCACGCCCAGGCTCCCCCATAACTGCATCAGAAAAGGGCCTAACCGGGTAGAGAATCAGATGCCCGAAGGGGTGCCCTGCTCTGAACAGATACCGACGCGAGCCAACCAGAGTTGGAGCGCTTGATTGGCCACCTTGAAATTTGATGTGCAATCCTCACCCGGGCAACAGAGCATACCGTCAGGCGGCACGATGTTTAGAAATTCGCGGTGGCTGGTATCCTGCAAAAAATCCCGCTTTGACGGGCAAAGCCCGGGCGTATTCTTCGCAGGCGTCTACGTAGGCGGCACCCGCACGGCCGCGTATGGAAAGCGCAAACCGATCAAAATCATCTTTTGAAACCACCAGCTCCACTTCTTGTGCCGCGTTCCAATAATCCATTGGCATACAGCTTTCCACCTCGCACCAGTACAGGCGCGCGTCGCCAATTCCTTCCACTATTTTCTTACCGTTTTCATAACGAAGCAGTTCACCCTGCCGATAGGCCGGCAAGCAGCCAACACTGCTGAAGTATTTAATCATGTTGTTCAGTGCAGGGTAGCGACGCTCCACGTGCATATTTATCAAAGATCCTCGCTGCACACCCTGCTCTGTAGTTTTTTCAATGCCGGCTTTTGCATGCCATTCGCTAAACAAGCGCAAGGCAAGAATAAGTCTCACTAATAGGTTCTCCTGAATTTATCGAAACTGAAAAGACACCCGCCGCCCTACTGCTTAAGCTCTGCTGCAGACCGCCCGCGTGGCAAAAAGCTACGGCTGCACAAAGCCAGTCGATTGCACTGAACAGAGAAAAACCTAGGTCACTCGGATCTTTGGATGTTCGACCGGCTGGTGCGGCGGTCGGCACCGGCCCCTGGAAATAGAAGGCTCTTTGGTTTCTCCGACCGGCACACCTACTGCCGTAGAGTGGTCACCAGTAGGCGACGCGGGGCGCCACTATAAATTGCTTTTCAGTGTTTGTCTGGAATATTTATGCGACACCCGCGGCTTTTCTTCCAAAATGCGATACTTCCCCGATAGCTAGAGTCGCTCCGGGGCGCCCTTGACACGGTTGCCATGAGAAACCCAATGAACGGGTCAGAGAACTACGCAAGCGGTGTATGCCTTGCAAAATCTTGTTTTTTTTACCTGCTTGCGTTTGAATATTTTTGTTTTTAGCTATCACAGCTAAGCTGGCGCCAAAGGAATGCGGGGAAATTACAGTGTTGGCCCATCTTGTGCAACTCTCGTGTCACGCAGCAGAAAGATGCCAAGGCCCCAACAATACGGCGTCTTTCACAACAAGGTGCAAGCAGCACCGTCAATAGAATTTGGGAGATGCACTTATGAGAATCACAGCTAATATTGCTGAGCTGACGCGTAAACTGGCCACTCTTGGCGCGGCCAGCTTGCTCTTGGCCTCACCTGCCTTTGCCGCAGATGACGTTCGCCAGCCAGAACAAGCAGGCGCCAATCAGCATCAAGAGCAGCACCAGGCAGGCGCAGCCGCCGGTGAATACAACTCTGAAATCAGCAACGCCAACCTGTCCGACAATCAAGAGTCCCCCGCAGGGATGGAAACTTCTTCTGTCGAAACCCATTCTGAGCGGACTTCCACTTCCAGTGAATTCACCCGTGAGCGCTCAGATTTGTCGCAGCCCGAAGGCGTGGCCAGCATAGAAGACCGTGATGTATCTGCTTCTGCATCCGAAAGCGTCACCGGTCTTGAAGACAGCTCTGACGATATTGATCAGAGTCAGGCGGCCACGGGCACCGCCGAGATACATATGCTTGAGAGCGGAGAAACCTACTCTATCGAAGACGGAGAAAGTACCGACGACAGCTTGGCAGGTTCCACCTCTGGAGATTCGCTGAACGACAGCCAGGCGGCAATGAGCAGCGAGCAGTCCAGCTTTGATGAAAACCACGGCAGCTTGACCGGTGCGCAGGATCACGGCTTTGAAGACAGCCAGGCGCTAACCGGAAGTGATGATGCAGAGCAAAGCCAGCTGGGCGCAGCTGAATCCGACAGTGCCATACAGCAGGACGACGCGTCAACCCCCATGCTGGGTGCTACTCCCGGTACTGGCGCTGCAGACACGACAGGCGAGTCCCTCACCTCACCTGAGGAGTCGGTCGCTGACGCTTCAGATGAGTCTATTATTGAGTCTCTGGTAGACACCCGCGTGGTGAATTCCAACGGTGAGCAGCTTGGCAGCGTTGCGCAGGTTGTGGTCAATCGGGAAACCGGCGAAGCCGGACTGGTGCTGTCTGTTGACAGTGGGCAAGAAAGCAAGCAGATCCTTGCGCCCATTGACGAAATAGCGCTGCAAGGCGATGAGCTGGTATGGCAAACCAGTCAGAGCAGCGATGAGTTAGCCGATGCCGAGGAGTACGACTCTGAGAATTTTGAACGGGTATCCGGCACCCAAGGGGCTGAAGAAGACGCAATAACCGCTGCTGAACCCACCAGCATCAGCGCCTTGTAAAATGGAGCTGCGCTGAACCCGGGAAGGAAGGCTGCGGCCTTCCTTTTTTTGTTTTGCTGAGCGTGACTTCGGGCACATACCCCCACCATCATTCCTAATGAACCAACAATACCCGGCGCAGCCTGGTCTGCCCACTCCTGGTATCAACCAGTCACGCTGACCGAGGAGCGTCTCATTACCGCCGCTTCATCTGCAGCCAGCGGCTGCTCGAACATTACCTAGCCACGCCGGAGAAGACCGGTGGAAATAGTCTTAGCTGCTGCTTCAGCACCCGCAGCCACCGCGTGCGTCCGCAGACCATTGTCGAAATAATCCAAGTTTTCTTGCACCGGCAATTCGGCCTCTTTATCCTGTACCGCGATTGCCTTATCAGGCCGATAAACCACCTTTTCCCCTGCTTCTACTGCACCACTATTCGCAGGTGCGGGCGGATGAGGCAAAAAGGAGTTATCTAGCACAATGTTGATTGCTGTATTTTCGGGTTTTATCCTGGCTGCATTGACTCCCTGGATTTTCAAACATCTGGGCGACCGGATCGGTTGGTTCCTGGCGCTGCTGCCGCTGGGGCTTACGCTGTATTTCGCCAGTTTCATAGGCGCCGTGAGCGACGGCGGCGTCGTGCTGCAGCAGTGGCCTTGGCTACCCGGGCTGGACATCCACCTAGACTTTGCGCTGGATGGCCTGTCGCTGTTGTTCGCGCTGCTGATCAGCTTCATTGGCACATTCATTCTGATTTATGCCGGCGCCTACTTGAAGGGCCACCAGTATCTTGGCCGTTTTTACGTGATCCTACTCAGCTTCATGGCCTCCATGCTGGGACTGGTTTTATCCGACAACCTCATCAGCCTGTTTGTTTTCTGGGAACTCACCAGCGTGACTTCCTATCTGCTGATCGGCTTTAATCACGAAGACAAAGACACTCGCAAACTGGCCCTGCAGGGTCTGTTTGTCACCGGTGGAGGCGGATTGGTGCTGATGGCGGGGCTGATCATGCTGGGCATCGCCGGCGGCACCAACAGTATCACCGAGATCCTGACTCAGGGCGACGGCCTGCTGGAAAGCCCCCTGATCATCGGTTTAATTCTTTGCATTTTGGCAGGCACCTTCACCAAATCCGCACAGTTTCCTTTCCACTTCTGGCTACCCAACGCCATGGCCGCGCCCACGCCGGTCTCTGCTTACCTTCACTCTGCCACCATGGTCAAAGCCGGCATCTATCTGATGGCCAGGCTCAACCCGGTCCTTGGCGAGCATGCACTGTGGACCATTTTGCTGTGCAGCTTTGGCGGAGTCACCATGATTTTGGGTGTGTACCTCGCCTACAGTGCCACCAACGTCAAAAAAGTGCTGGCCTATTCCACCCTGATGGCCCTGGGCACACTGACGCTGCTCATTGGTGTAGGCACGGATTACGCCATGGTGGCTTTTGTCTGTTTCCTGCTCGGGCACTCCTTGTACAAGGCGTCGTTGTTTATGGTGGCCGGCGCCCTGGACCACGAAACCGGCACCAAGGATCTCACCCGCCTGGGCGGGCTGCGCAAGGCCATGCCAGTGACCGCCCTGGCCGCTTTGATAGCCGGCCTGTCCCTGGCGGGACTGCCGCCGCTGTTCGGCTTTGTCGGCAAAGAGCTGCTGTTTGAGGCGGTTCTTTCTTCGGAGTGGCAGGGTTCTGCGCTGCTGATCCTGGCGTTGGCCACCGCCACTCTCGGCATAGCGGTGGCCGCCTCTGTCGCCATCAAACCCTTTTGGGGCGCCCCCGGTGACCCACCGAAGACACCCCATGAAGCCCCTCTCGGTATGCTGGTAGGACCCGTTGCACTCAGCGCCACCTCCCTGTTCTTTGGGCTGTTCCTGATGGTACCGGAAACTTTATTGGTGGGCGCCGCCGTCAGCTCCGTGAGCGGTGTGCCGGTGGAGTTCAGTTTATCCCTATGGCACGGCTTCAACCTGCCATTGCTCTTGTCATTTTCCAGCCTGGCCGGCGGCGCAGTGCTTTACCTCATGTGGCCTCGCAGCCGCGCACCACTGGCGGCTTTCAACGCCGCAGTCAGCCGCTATGGGCCTGAGCGAGGCTACTTCAAGGCAATGGACGGCCTGACCGGCCTTGCCGCCTGGCAAACCCGGGTTTTGCAGCACGGTGTGATGGGCCACTATATGATTGTGCTAATTCTGACCACGGTCGCCCTGGCCGGCTACACGCTGCTAAGCCAGTACGGGTTGAGATTGACAGCTGGCAGCGGCGAGTTGCGCATCTTTGAGGTTATCATTGCCCTGCTGATGGTGCTTTCTACGGGATACGTTGTTCTGACCAACTCCCGCCTGGGCGCGGTCGCCGCCATCGGTGTTCTGGGATTCATGGTGGCACTGATGTTCATTCACTTCAGTGCACCCGATCTTGGCATTACCCAGGTGCTGGTAGAGACGCTCACGGTCATTCTACTGGTACTGGTGCTGTTCAAGCTGCCCGGCTTCTCCCGCTACTCCACTCGCTTTGAAAGATGGCGCGACGCATCTGTTGCGGCGCTCTTTGGCGTGCTGATGACGCTGCTGGTACTGGCAGCCATCAATGTTCGCTACTTTGATTCTATCTCGTCCTTTTTTGTGCAGGCGAGCTATCCGGAAGCCCAGGGCCGCAATATCGTCAATGTGATTCTGGTGGATTTCCGCGCGCTGGACACACTTGGAGAAATTTTTGTGCTTGCCATAGCCGCCTTAGGGGTATTTTCCATGTTGCGGCTGCGAGCGGAGGTGAAAGAGAATGAATAAAGAACCCAGGGTGGTTAAAGACAACACCGTCATTCTTCATACAGCGGCATTATTTTTATTGCCACTGCAGTTGCTCTTCTCCATGTTTCTACTGTTGCGGGGCCACGACGAGCCGGGCGGCGGTTTTATAGCAGGGCTGGTTGCCTCCGGTGCGTTTGTGTTGTACTTGTTTGCCCATGGGGTGGAATCCACTCGCAAAATTATGCGTTTGGAACCGCACGATCTTTTAGGGCTGGGGCTGCTACTGGGCCTCGCTTCGGCATTACCCGCCGTGTTGTTTGGCCAGCCTTTGCTGACCGCCCAGTGGTGGACGCTGCATTTGGGACCGAGCACAGAACTGAAACTTTCTACCGTTCTGCTGTTTGATATCGGCGTTTATTTCGCTGTGCTCGGCACCATTTTAACCATTGTGGTTTCACTGACCGAGGCGGGGGAATAACGCTGTGGAAATGCTCATGGCCTATGTGATTGGGGTGCTGTTTGCTTCTGCGGTCTACATGATAATGCGACGCTCTATTGTCAAACTGGTCATAGGTTTGATGATTCTGAGCAATGCCGCCAACCTGTTGATCTTCACCGTAGCGGGGCTTACCCGCGGCGCGCCGCCGCTCATTCCGGCCGGCGTCAGTGTGCCCGCCGGCGCTATTGCCGACCCGTTGCCCCAGGCACTGGTGCTGACGGCAATCGTTATTGCCTTTGGCGTTCTGGCATTTGCAGTAGTGCTGATTCACAGAGCATTCGAAGTGGTCGGCACTGACGACCTGGATCAAATGAAGGATACCGACACTTGAGCTACGCGGTTGCCATTCCTGTTTTTATTCCGTTGGTTGCGGGAGCACTGTCCGTCGCCTTCTGGCGCTCGGTTCGCTATCAGCGCTGGATAGCTCTGGTTGGCACCGGGGCCTTGCTGCTCGCCAGTATTTGGCTGCTGCAGCAAACCCGCGCCCAGGGTTTTGTGGTCATACAAATGGGTGGTTGGGCCGCCCCCTTTGGCATCACACTGGTGGCAGACTTGCTCAGCGCCATCATGATGGTGCTGACCGGAATAATTGGTTTTTCCATAGCCATTTATTCCATGGCCGCCACACCAGAGCGCCACGAACGCTTTGGCTACTACCCACTGATGCATTTGCTGTTGGCCGGTGTGTCGGGCTCATTTTTGACCGGCGACATCTTCAACCTGTACGTCTGGTTTGAGGTGATGTTGCTTGCCTCTTTTGCGTTGCTGACGCTTGGCGGCGAGCGGGCGCAGATGGAAGGCGCGATCAAATACGTCACGCTGAATCTTTTTTCTTCCGCCGTGTTTTTATCCGCCATTGGTTTGCTTTACGGCACAGTCGGCACACTCAACATGGCAGACATAGGCGATAAGCTAAGCCAGGTGGAGCACAGCGGCCTGGTGAATGCGCTGGCGATGATGTTCATGGTGGCATTCGGTATCAAGGCTGCGGCATTTCCGCTGTTTTTCTGGTTGCCCGCCTCCTATCACACGCCGCTGGTGGGCATATCTGCGCTGTTTGCCGGGCTGCTGACCAAAGTCGGGGTCTACGCAATTTATCGAGTGTTTACCTTGATATTCAGCGGCGACGTAGGCTACACCCACAACCTGTTGCTTTGGGCGGCCGCTCTGACCATGCTGACCGGCGTTCTGGGTGCTGCTGCCCAGTTTGAGTTTCGTCGTATTCTTTCCTTCCACGTGATCAGTCAGATCGGTTATATGCTGTTGGGCATCGCTCTGTTCACGCCCTTGGCCATTATCGGCGGCATTTTTTACATCATGCACCACATCATCGTTAAGGCAAATCTGTTCCTGGTCAGCGGGCTAATTTACCGCTTACTTGGCAGTTATGACTTGAAAAAACTGGGTGGGGTCTACCGGGCGCGTCCAGGCATTGCCATCCTGTTTCTTATCCCAGCTCTGTCGCTGGCGGGCCTGCCACCGCTGTCGGGTTTTTTTGCCAAGTTCATCGTGATAAAAGCCGGTATCGAAGTGGGTGCCTGGACGGTTACGGGCATCGCTTTACTGGTCGGCCTGTTGACGTTGTATTCCATGATAAAGATCTGGGCGGAGGTGTTCTGGAAGGCTGTACCGGAGGGCGTTGACACCGCTCGGCTGACGGGAAAAACACCCGACACACAATTGTGGATACTGCTGATTCCTATTGTGGGGTTGGCAGGCTGCACACTGTTTATCGGCTTGAACGGCCAGCCGATATACGAACTGGCCGAAGCCGCAGCGGAGCAACTGCTCAACCCCTCGCTTTACATTGAAGCAGTCCTGGGGGAAAGACCATGATCGGTTTTTTCTGGAACATTTCACTCGCCATTGCCTGGGTAACCCTGTCCGGAAACTTTTCCGGCCTGAATTTGTTGTTGGGGTTCGCATTAGGTTATGCCGCTTTGGCTATTCTGGAGCGGGAGCTGCCAGTTTTGCGGGGCTATAGCCGCCGGATTCCACGCTTTTTCATGTTTTTGTTGTTTTTCATCAAGGAGCTGTTGAAAGCCAATTTGAAAGTGGCATTTGACGTACTTACCCCGCCCTGGCATATGCAACCGGGTGTAGTGGCTTTTCCGCTTAAAGCGGAGACCGATCTGGAAATCACCATGGTCGCCAATTTTATCTCGCTGACCCCCGGCACCCTGAGCCTGGATGTGTCTACCGACCGCCGCGTATTGTTTATTCACGCCATGTTTTTGCAGGATGAGCAAGCGTTGCTGGCAGAGCTACACGAGGCCGAACGTCGCATCCTCGAAATAATGCGCTAGGAGAATGTGCTTTGATTAATCCCGTGGTTATCAACATTGTGTATTTGATGCTGGGTGTTGCGTTGCTGCTTACTTTTATACGCCTGGCAAAAGGGCCATCACTGCCCGACCGGGTAGTGGCACTGGAGCTGATTGCATCCATGGTGGCAGGTATAGTGGGTGTGCACGCCATTGATTCCGGCGTTGCCAGTTTTCTGGACGTTGCCATTGTACTGGCCTTGACCGCCTTTCTGGCAGCCATTGGATTTGCCCGCTTCCTGGAACGTGGAGGTCCGCGTGTTGATTGAGATAGTTGTCTCTTTTTTACTTATTTTTGGCGCAGCGCTAATGCTGCTGGCGGCGGTGGGTATTGTGCGCCTACCGGACCTGCCCACCCGCATGCACGCCACCACCAAATCCGGTGCTTTGGGCACCAGCGTCATCATGATTGCCGTCGCCCTGTCCTTCATGGAAACCGCCGTCTGGGCCCGCGCCGTGGCCATTATCAGCTTTTTGATTCTTACCGCGCCGGTGGCCGCACACGTTATAGGCCGGGCCGGCTATTTTGTTGGCGTGCCCCTGTGGGACGGCACGGTGAAAGACGCACTGAAAGAAAGCTACGACCCAGACACACATCACCTCTACAGCGGGTTGGAAGATGAGCCAAAAGCCATGGTCGACTACGGTGTAGCAGAAAATACCGCCACTAAAAAACTGGAGGAATAGCACTGGAGACAGGCGTGCGCCTTGAGCTTTTGCATCTTTCAAACAGACTTGTTCCCCTGCCGCTCCACTACCCGCCGCCTGCGGCCAGACGCCGAAGATGATATGCTAACCCCCTGCCTGAGAGATCCTCTCCAGGGGCCGGCGCCATGAACCTGAACTTCCGCCGCGCCCGCCAATAATCGGAGTATAAGATAAAGCCATGAAAGTAATTATTCGTTATTTTTTCCGCGGCGTGCGCCTGGTGCTGACGCCGGTAATGCTGATCAGCGAAAAGCTCACCACGCCCAAATCCGTGTCTCGTCCACCCGAACTGCAAGCTCAATTGGATGAGCAATGCCAGAAGCTTGCCCTTTACCAGTTTCGCAGTTGCCCCTTTTGCATCAAGGTGCGCAAAGAGATAGCGCGCCTGGGCCTCAAGATAGAAACCCGCGACGCCCAGCACAATGACCAACACCGCAATGCACTGTTGGCGGGCGGCGGCAAAGTGAAGGTGCCGTGTTTATTAATCCAGAAAGAAGACGGCCAAGAGGAATGGCTCTACGAATCAAAAGCCATCAACGAGTGGTTGCAGCAGCGGTTTGA
>CAYNST010000071.1:0-17232 GCA_964399955.1 uncultured Cellvibrionaceae bacterium
ACTCGGACGGTCGTAAACCGTGGCGCGCCAGCACCCCCTCGTGCAGCCTGCGGAGCTCTTCGACAATCAGTGCCTGAACACCGGCTTGCTCGCCCTCGGCAACACCTTCTGCCACGGCCGGTTGAATAAAGGAAAGCGGCTCAAGTTCCGGCTGCGTGATGACCTCGCGGATGGTCTGCTTGATGAAATCACACCATGCCAGGCGAAGGGGGTCCGGCTCCGCCAAGTCTTGTTTCATCGCCAGATACTCCTGCGTCCCAGCAATCAACTTTGCGATCAAGCGCTGCGCTGTTCGCCTGGCAATGTCAGGATGCACGGTCAGCAGGTCGGCCAGCGTTAATCCGGTCTGGGATGCCCGAATGCTGTTCAATAAGTCTGTTGAGATGGCATTGCATTGTGGCGCCGTTCTAGGTTCATATGGCGCAGTTCATTAAACTGCGCCATATCTAACCCGAAAAGTGGCGCAGTTTATGGCCAACTGCGCCACATAGAGGCCGAAGACGATGTCTCCGGTGCGCGCCCGAGTCCAACATTGCATCCTTTTACACCCAATGTGACGCGGCTCTCGAAACTGCGCCACGGCCCTGCACTTCAAACAAAAACAACTGGCCACCCGCTGGAGCATCAGCGGGGCAATACTGGAGCGCTGGCGTAGCGAAGAGCGTGGGTTAGATCCCAGGCTAGCTGCTGGCATTTTTTGGCTTATTCACTTCTGTCAGAAACCCCGCTCCCCGCTACTTCAGCTTCCCCGCACTCTCCTGTTCCGGCCGAATGTGCACGCCCTTGGGTATCAGCGCACACCGGGCCCTGGTATTTGCAAGTCCGTTTTCAGTTGAAGTAAACCATACCTTCCAATCTGACCTTTGCTCCCCAATATCTGATCAAGTACCCGCTCGCCTCCAAATCACCGACTTGACACCAAAATTCTCTCGTGCAACAGCCACGGCCATACTTTTATGCCGAAAGCACGGTGATGGTCGAAAGCCGCTTCAGTCTCAGATGGTTCAGTTCATCCCCGAACCTATAGCGCGAACCTATAGTGGGTATCTCATTAGCGGTGGACGCACGAAAGAAGTGCAACGAAGCCGATTCGCAAGGTCATCAGCAAGGGGAACGAGGCGAAATTCGAACATCTACTGCCCCCCGTCTTCCACCGGAAAGGTTGATCTCCTACACCCATCCTAGCTAACTGCGGATGGGACCGAATGAGCCGTTATGATAAGCTGGCGCGCAACGCAATGAGGAGAGACAGGCATGGGACGAACGGAAGTGTCTAGCGAGTATCATCAAGTTATTAGAGAAAACCAGCATGAGATTTTCATCATTTCTTTTGAAGAAATGGATGCGATCATCAAATCCAATCCCAACGCAAACAAGGCAAGTGTTAAAAACGCTTGGCAGGCTATAAAACCTTTAGCGGAGAAAGGCGCAGGTTATTACACCGCATCTAAAGACGCGTTTGTGCTGGCAAAGCTAATCTCTGATCTAGGGGGCGTTACGACAAAAGCGACCGTAAAGTTCTACAGCGGCAAGCCACACATCATCTTGACGGGCCATCCCGGGCTGAGAAAGGTTCTCACAGGAACTCGGTACGGCCTACAAAACCCAAAGGTCGTGGCGATGGGGCTTGGCCAGGCCAATATTGTGAAAGCGAGTAAAACCGGCGGACTGATCTCAATAGTGCTGCTGACTACCTACCGTGTCACAGATTATTTTCTGACCGACAAGCAGACTCTCTCATACCTCATAGGTCACCTAGCCACCGACGTAGTGAAAGTCGGTATGTCCGTCGGTGCGACGCTGGCAGTGATGACGGCAGTCGGAGGTGCGACTCTTGCGATCGGCCCCTTAGCTGTTGCAGTCGTTGTTGGATTTGGTGCATCGATGACACTAGACTACCTAGACTCGCATTTTCAACTCACCGACAAAGTCGTTGCGGGCATCGAGGCAATCTCAGACTCCGCCAGCTACAAGCTAGACAAGCTTGCATCGGACGTGGCCGCAAAAACAAGCGCCCTTCTTAATGAAGCGTTTGATTATGCAGTAACTGAAGCCCGCAATATTGCCGTTGACCTTGCGCGTAACTACGTCAGGCGCTTCTTAAATCCCTATCATTAAAAGATAACATTGTTGATGGACAAGCAACGCATCAGTCAAATCATAGTTTTTCCGTTACTGCTTCTGGCCGCCATTGCCGCAGTGGGTTTGTTCTTCATCAGCAGCGTGGAGTTTATACAAAACTACGTACAGGAATTTCCGGTAATTGTCTACGACCGGCGCTTGTGGGCCATGCTCGGCATTGGGTTGGCACTACTTGGAATCGTTATATGGGGGCTGAATGAGTCGCCTTTCAAACGGCTTATAAGTCCGCGATTCGGACGCTACAGCGCGAAGCTGATTTCCAGCGGATTAATTGTCATGCTCGCTTTACCACTAGTCACTAGCTTAGCTGTAGGCCCACTTATGACCAGCCGCGGCTACACGCTCTGCGAGCAGGCCGCCTACCCTTACCACTTACCAGGATTTGGCGAGCAAGTTTATTTAAACGATTCTGAACTGTGTTTGCCCTGGCAACAATTTAGGGCCCTGGCCAAACGTTTTTAGTCTCAGAAGATTTGTTCATCCGGCTGACGCGCGGCTGGTAGTAAAAGAGCCACTCTTGGCAGATCAGGCTGCAGGAGGGAGCATATTCTCTGATTGAGGGTATAGCCTTGCAGCAAAAACTCCTTGCGTATGGGAGTGGCCCATTAGCGGATCAGGTGGCGCGCCCGGAGTAGGAGATTTGATCCTCAAAGACTTCCCATCCTTCGGGTAGCTCCAGGTGCACGCCATCTTTCACATAGGTCTGGGCAGGCCGCACCTCTGAACAGGTTATGGTGATCAGGGCGGCAAGAACTGTAAGTACGGACTTTATTGAGCGTTTGCCGGCTCGTTTTTGGCATTGATGGCATCCGTTTATGGTCGGCGTGTTGCGTTGCGAAAGCTCCAGCCTCAACCCTGCCAGACGATCCCGGATTACAGACAATACCCACTTGCTGCCGCCACAAACGTCAATCACCGCGACGACCCGGCCAGAGCATGAACAGCTTGGAGATTTTCATGCTTTGCATAGCTTCACTGCCGGGCTCCTGGAAGTGAGCAAAGGTCTTCAGCTTTTGCAGAATTGGGCTGCCGGACAACGCCGTAGCCCGGTCATCGTAATAACTGAACCAAGGGATTCGCTGCTTCTTATAATCCGCCTTTTTCATGGGCGTATGGGGCACTGGCTCGTTGGTAATGTCCTGCCATTCCTGACTGTTGATGATGTGGACAAAGCAGCGCGATGAGCTTTTGTCCCAGACATCACTGCCCCGCTCGTCTTTATAGACAGACTGACTAATCGAGCCGCCCAACCCTAGCCCCATAGCCTGCGACGGGCTACCTCGGCGGAGAAAGGTTGGGATTTCCAAGTATTGGCTTTCTTGCTGCCGGCGTTTACGATCAGCCCGTTCCTGTTCGTAAATCTCCAGTTTTAACGGATATACAATAATCTGTAGACCCCCAAATTCAGCCGCGCCCGTCAGTTGCTCCTCTGCCGTTTGCCCATCCCCCAACCGGCTGGCTACGAACTGCTTAACTTGATCCTCCCCGGTGGCAAAACCATCCAGCCAAGGCTGACGGGGTGTGGTGACGTAATCCTGTGGATCATCATTCAGCCCATCCACCCAGGGCTTGCCGGTGACAGCATTGATCTTCCCTGCGGCGATTATTACGGCCATGGGATAGCTGCCACTGAAATCAATCCACATCGCCTCTGACTGATACATCGGCATCAATGCCCCCCCGCGCTGCCGCCATTTCTCGGGCAGCTTTTCCCCGAAGTCTTCAAGATGACGAAGCGGAAAGGACCCGAGACCGGCTGGCAGCGGGTAGGTTTTCCCGTCATCCGGCACCCGCAAGGTGCGCCGGAAGTCCATGCGCAGATTGGCGTCTTCGTGCACGTCGGGGAAGCGGAAAACCAGTTTGTCATCTCTCATCGTCAGCATTGGCTATGCCCTTCTGTATTGCCGTGTTACCAGTCACCGTCCACAACTTCTCTCACAACGTGGAGTACTGCGTGGTCAGGTGCGTCTTTCAGGTGGCGGATCAATTGAGAAAACACCTGCGGCCTTTGGCAGATTATGGCCCTCAGGTCGGACGACACCTTGCCAGCCATGGCAAGGACAAGATCCGCATCCAGCTCCAACTCCGCAGCCAGCTTTTTCAGCGTCTCTTCACTGGGCGGGGGCAACTCCTCCCGCTCAATCTTGCTCAAATAGGTCGGCTTGATGCCCACGCGCTCAGCAACCTGACGCAAGGAGTAGCGGCGGTCGTGCTTGCGGAGCGCCTCTCGGCGCTCCCGAATGTAGGGTCCTGGTCCGTTCATTCGTGTAGTTTATACTACACATTGCGGGCTGCGCTAGATGTACCTCCGGCTTGAGTGAAGTGGGGGTTGATGCGAAAGGAACATACAAAAGGTCGACTGAAGTGTTTGGCTCCCGCCCGCACTGCCGCTTCAAGCGCTTGGTTGGCTGCGCTTTCAAATTGAAGCGGGCAGCCGAACAACTCGGCTACCAACGCACGCCCGGCATTGGGCTTTGCAAAGAGATCTTCAGTTAGCCCGAACCAGCAAGACACCCCTCAACCTGCTCCAGGCTCTCACATGTAGAGCAGTCTCTCTCCTGCGCGTCAAACTGGAATCTGGCGTCTAGCTCATCCTGCCGCTGAAGATACGCGTTCCTCCACGACGCGTCAGCTGAGTTTTTGACCGTTAATTCCGGAAAACCTGCTCGCCGGGTTCATTCCGGTTAGCAATCTACTACAGTGGCTGTCCGAGTTTATTGATTCGTCGGGCTGGTCAAGTGTCTGTTGGGCCTCTATCGCATAAGCCGTGTTGGATCGTAGATCCACCACACTGATTAACGAGGCCTCAAGTCCACGCTCCGGTGCGCCAGCCGACCCGTTATAAAATTTGCCAAGTCCGTCAGTCTTTTTGCCGGATTTGGGCATAAAGCTCGCATCAATCGCTCCGATACAATCGGCCGAATCGCCAAGCGTAAGGCCCAGCAGCGCCTGATTGAACCAGTCGAATGGAAAAGCCCGTCGATACCATCGACTGAAGCGCTTCTCACTCATGCCGCTGTAGCGGCTCAGGTTTCGAAAGGTTGCTTTACCCTGGAAAACCATCAGAACTTCCAGCAGCATCGCCATAAAGGTCTTTTGTGGCTTTTTCAGGGTAGACAAAGCGTCCAGCAACGTATTTACTATAGGGGCCATGAGCGGTTTCGGGGCTTTTGTGATGTCAGAAACCACATTTTCTCAGTTTCCGCTCATGGTTCCTACCTCAAATTCACTCTAAAACTGTCCGAAGTGTTGATATATGAAGTTATGGCCAATGCCATCCAGAACCCGTTGAGCAGCCACGCCGAGCGCAAATGTGGCCGCCAAAAGAAACGTCAATGCCAAGAACAAATCGTGGACGACAGGACCATCAGGGCCGTCCAAACCTCTCCCCACAAGCCAGATAAGCGCAATATTCGCCAAACCAGACAGAAAAATAAGCCCTATTCCGATCAGTAACGCACCAATATGGTTTTTGGCGAATAGCGCGATGAAACTCATACAGCTCAACCTTAATCATTCAAATTCATTACTGCCGCGCAGCGTAACCCATACACCTGTAGTGTATCGGGCGCCGCCAAGCCCGCCCTGGCCAATTGCAGCTCGGCCAAGCTTATTACATGCGCTTCCCATCTTCGTTCCTGATCTTCATATCTGAAACCGTTTTCTGCTGTGAACTTAACAGATTGGCGCCTCATTCATCTCAAAGTTGCGAACATGTGGCATAATGCCGCCGCACCACATCTTCCCGAGATTGCTCTCTGAACGTCATCGTTTGGGAGCGACCTTCGCTGGCAGTTGTCCGCGTGACGAAGGGAACCGTGTAACATCATATCAGCAGGATGCGCTCATGAAATTATTACGCACATTGGCTATCGGCATTGCCGCTGTTTCCGCAACATCAGCTGCCCAAGATTTACCCCAAGTTGAACCCATCGATTGGCAACCCTGTGGCATTGAAGAGCGACCGGAGCTGGATTGCGCCATCTACGCGGTGCCGCTCAGCCGGTTCAGTAACAGCCCGCAGCTTTCAGGGGTGCCCAACATTCCCACCATAGGTCTGGCCTTGGTGCGCCAGCCCGCTGCAGATCCTGATCAACGTAAAGGCTCGCTTTTGGTTAATCCCGGCGGGCCCGGTGGTAGCGGGATCGATTGGGTTGCCTATGCCGGCCCCGATCTTTTAACAGAAGAGATTCGAGCAAGCTATGACCTGATTGGCTTTGACCCCCGAGGGATTGCGCGCAGCACTCCATTGAGTTGCCTTCAGAATGAGGGCGAACTGTTATTTGTCGGTCAGCAGCCGGCGTTCCCTATGGACTTGCCTGAGGAGCTTGGAAGAGTTGCGCTGGACCATTATGTCTCAGGTGCTTGCCTTATCCATGCCAGCCCCATCATCCACCATATGACCACCGCCAACGTCGCGAACGACATGGAGCTTTTGCGTCAAGCTTTGGGGGAGGAAAAGCTGAATTTTTATGGCGTATCCTGGGGCACCATGCTGGGCATGACCTATGCCAATCTTTATCCTGATAGGGTCGGTGCATTTGTACTTGATGGGGTGCTTGATCCAGTCGCTTGGTCTACAGGTCGGGGAATTGAGTCGCTGTTTTTACCGGTTTCAGCCCGACTGGGCAGTGACGCCAGCAGTATGGCGACTCTCAATGAATTTTTCCGCCTGTGTGACGAAGCAGGCCCTGAACGTTGCGCCCTTGCCGGGGACTCTGGCTTACGGTACGCGCGCATCCTGGAGCGGCTTAAACGCTCTCCAATTGAGCTGATGCTGGACGACGAAACTACGACCTTGTTCAGGTATCAGGATGTGATCGCTATCACAGCTAGAAATTTATTTTCCATCGGCGCATGGCAAGAATTGGCAGCATTTTTGGCGGCCTTGGAGGCGAACGCTTTCGGAGACTCGGTAGCAGTGCTGCAACCAAACCAGTCCGGCGGCTACAGCGAAGCGCCGCCACCCCCTTCTGATCAGTCAATCACGGCTTTCCCTGCCGTCGTTTGTGCCGACTCAGATAACCCTATCGTGCCGTTCATGTGGCAGCTGGCGGGCAAGTATTCCGAGCAAAGCACCGGCTATTTTGGTCGCCTCTGGACCTGGAACACCAGTAAATGCAGCAGCTGGCCGGGATCTAAGAGAGAGCGTTATGCGGGCCCCTACAATAAACCCACCGCCAATACTATTCTACTGGTGAATACGCTATTTGACCCGGCCACCGGTTACCAAGGCGCCGCTTCGGCCGCGAATATCCTCGCCAATAGCCGCTTGATCACCATTGACGGCTGGGGCCACTCCAGCCATACCCTTTCCAACTGCGCTGATCAGCATGTTACCAACTACTTCTTGCGCAACGAATTGCCGGATGAAGGCACGATATGTCCCCAAGACCGTTTGCCCTTCCCCGCACTTGAGGAAGACGCAGCCGTTGCGCAATTTGAAGTGCGCGGGTTAAGCGACGGGCCGGTGGCCGAACAAAGCACCGCCCAGCCGGAGAAAAACGATTGGCAGGAGGCCAAGAACCGACGCGAGCGGATCATGCGTGAGGTTTTGCGGGCGCTTCCGCGCTGAGGTTGCTCATTTAGGTAGTAAAAAAGCAGGCCTCCAATGGCTCTTCCCGCCATTGGAGGCCTGCGATTCTAGAACTTGCAGTTGAACTTTTTGGGACCCCGTCGCCTCGCGCACGCCACTCGTTCTCTTGCTTGCGACATCATTGCCGTAGTTATGACCGGCTGGATCTTTTAGATCCTTGTCCTTCCCAATGCCACTCTGTCAGCCGCTGCGCTGGATAGGTAGCTTCCGGCGGCTGGTGCAAGCTCGGCTATCGGGACTATGACGGGGCCAAGCGGCTGCGGCATTACTTTTTCATCCCAAACTGAATGTTTGATCATAGGGGCTGTGGGCTTCACTCTATTGCCCGCGCTTCATACATCCAACTGCTGCTGATGGTCATACACCAAGCTTATTCTGCCAGTAGCCAACATCAAGCCACCTATTGAATTTGAAACCAACCTCGGAACAATGAGCCACCTTGCTGAAGCCTAAACTTTCATGCAGGCCCACACTTGCCTCGTTTGGAAGCGCGATGCAGCCCAACACAATATGCCTATTGCGCTTCACCAACTCCTTGTCAAGCCGCCATACAATGCTATTCCATACCCTGTTGCTAAACAGCTATTCCTGATATAACCAGTAGCTTCTGCAGTGTTTTTATAGGCTGGGCGTTTTTTCCACCTCGTTGCATACGAGTAGCCGACAATCTGCCCGTTGAACTCGCACACGAGCCAAGGGTAGAGGCTGGTGCATGACCGGATACGGTCACTTATCACACCTAGGGAAACAGGCTCCTCCTCAAAAGTTGCAACCGTGTTCTTAACGTAGAAGTTGTAGATTTGACCGGTGTGTTCGGCGGGTAGGTGCAACTCCAGAGCTGCGGAAGCTACAGGGTTGGAATTGCTCCGGGCCGCTCACCCGGCATTTCCGCACCAGGTAAAAAACCACAGTTGTATCCCGTATTCGCTGACAGACAGCAGCAGTGGCTCCCGCAGGCATGCCCCATCAGGCAGTACCTTGCTCGGTCAAGCTGGCCAAATCCAATCGGAATCGCAGATGGCCGCCGGCCGTCGATGAAAAACCTGCACGCCTCCGTCCCGGGCAGTACAATGCGCGCACATTGAACGGTTTAGAGATGAATGCATGAACGTCACCATTAACGGCTATATCGCGTTTAACTGTGCCAACTGCGGCGAGCCGCATACGGTGGAGAGCCGGGCGCTGGCTTTTCGGGAGGACACTGGCCCGGAGGCTGAAGAAGACGAGTATATCCGCTATCAGGCTGCGATAACTGCGCCTTGTTCAGCATGTGCTGCCACAATTGCCATAGGTTTGGACGTTTGGGAGCATCCAGAGTCGGTGGTTAATTACAGTTACTACGCAGTAGCAGGGGCGGTTGGCATTGAGTGTGAGTTTGACATTCAACACTATTTTGATGACGAAGCAGGGGGAGATGCCGCCTTTGAAGAAGTGATCGAAGGCGAGCATCAAGCGGACGGCGCGCAAGACGACACGGATGAAAATGATGAAGAGCAGGATTCAGCCGACGACTTCAACCCCATGGCAGACTACATGGACCAGTATGATGACGAAGATTGAACGCCACTGAAACAGCTTTGTTGCGTCCCCTATTCAGCCGCCGCAGGCTTCAATCACAGGCTGTTTTTTCTTAGACAAAGCTAAAGGAGTTATTCAAAACCACATACGCACCTGAGACCAGCGCAGAAGCTGGATACACGACAGGCGTAAAGATGATGCCGGGCAACGAGTGATAGCTGTTGCTCTCGCTTGCCAGGTTGATCATTTTCAGTGTTTTCTTCTCACTGGATATTTCGCATGCAGATTGGTATGAGCTGTGATTTGCCGGGACCAGAACGCATCCACTGATAGCCGCAGGGAAGATCAACTATATTTTTTCATTGAATATCCTTCTTAAGCGCGCAAAAAAATTTCTTCTTGTCCTGCTTCTTGCAGTACCGATCAACGCACGGGCTCAACCGGTTTCACTGGAAACGCGGTCACGAAACAGGCCCACTCCGGCTATTCAGCCGATGACGCAGTAAGGCACAGTGCCATGCGCGGCGGGCCGAGTTTACATCGTCATCCACAGAGACTGGCTACCTGGGCTCTATTGGCACCGCCTCCGGCGCTGGCTCAGTTTTACGCGTATACCAGGCCTGCAGCTTCTCTTTCATCCTCTCGCCGCCGTAGTAGCTGCACGGCACCAAAAACAATGTGACCACCGACGAAAACAGCACGCCAAAGGCCAGGGACACCACCATGGGGATCAGGAATTGGGCCTGCATGCTGCGCTCAAACAGAATGGGCAAGAGCCCCACAAAGGTGGTCAGCGAGGTGAGCACTATGGGGCGGAAGCGGTCTACGCCGGCATGCAAGACCGCTTGCAGAGTGGCTTCACCACGGTCTTTGAGTTTGTTGATGCGCTCCAGCAGGACCAGGTTGTCGTTGATCACCACTCCGGCGCAGGCCAAAAACCCCAAGCCCGAAAACAAGCTGAAATCCACTCCCACAATCAGGTGCCCAAGCACCGCTCCGACAAATCCGAATGGCACTGCCAACATCACCAGCAAGGGCTGAATGAAGGAGCGGAAGGCGATGGCGAACACGGCGGTAACCAGGAAGAATATCTTGATGAAGTTCATGGTGAAGTTGTCGCCAAACTGAGCCTGAGAGCGCAGATTGCCGTCAGTGGCCAGGTTGAAACCCAAATGATCCATTTTCCATTGCGTCAGGCTATCAGCCATCATTGCATTCACAATGGCGTTGCCGTCATGGCCTTGCTCCACCTGGGCCGTGATGGCGATGTTGCGGCGGCGGTCGATTCGGCGAATGGTGCTGGAGCCCGGCACCAGTTTCACTTCCGCTACTGTGCTTAACGGCAGTTCGCGGCCGTCTGCGGTGCGAATGCGCATCTCGTCCAGACTGTCCAAGGTGTGGCGCTCATCGGCGGGGTAACGCAACATGACGCGCACATCTTCCTTGGCGCGCGGAATGCGTTGGATTTCCTCGCCGTAAAAACCCTGGCGCACCTGGCGGGCTACATCCCCCTGAGTGATACCCAGTGATTGAGCATTGGGCCGGAGCACCACCTCCACCTCCGTACGTTCAGAATCCAGATTGCTTCGAACGTTGAACACACCCGGGTAGGCCGCCAGCGCCTGGGTTACGTCATTTACGGCCCGCTGCTGAAGATCACTGCGGTTGTCCAGCAGGTTGAGGTTCAGGGTGATATCCGGCTGCTCCCCGCTCATGGCACCGCTCAAGGAATAACTTTGTGCCTCAGGCAGTGGCCCCACCAGTTGGCGCAGCCGATCGGCCACTTCCGCCGAGGAAACATCGCGCTCTTCATCCGGGGTCAGCCCTACAAACACGGTAGCGCGGGTGTCGTTGAGGTTTTGGTTCATTTCCCGAATAAACGGCTTGCCGTCGTTTTTTGCCAGCAGCTCTTCATCCAGAGCCAAAACATCCACCTGATCCAGAATATGTTGGGCCACGGCCTGGGTGCGGGAAAAGGGCGTGCCGTCGGCAAAACCTACGTTGACCATCACCATCGGCTGCGGCACGCTGGGGAAAAACGTGGTGTTGATCCAGCCCACTTTGACAATGGTCACCGCAATGCCGAACATGAATAAAAAGGCCAAACAGGTGCTTGCTTTGTGCCTGAGCGAGAGGTTCAGCAGAGACAAGTAGCGCCCCCTTGCAAAGTTCTCCATACCGTCGGAAAAGCGCCGCCTTACCTCACCCAGTTTTCTTAAGGGATAGAACTTGCTGGGCCGCTCCGGCTTCATGTGCGACAGGTGCGAAGGCAGAATCAGCAGCGACTCGATCAGCGAAAACGCCAGGCACAGCACCACCACCCAGAAGATGGAGCGGGTGTAAATAAGCATTTCTGCTGGCACATCGATCATAGGCAGGAAAAACGCGATGGTGCTGACCACCGCCAGAAATACCGGCTTCAATACCGAGCGCGTACCGGCAAAGGCGGCTGCCTCGTCTTTTTCACCCTGCTGTTGATGGCGGTAGACGCTTTCGCCCACAATAATGGCATCGTCCACCACAATGCCCAACACCATCAAAAAGGCGAACATGGACAGCATGTTGATGGAGACATTCAGGTAGGGCAACAGCCAGATGGCGCCGGCAAAGGTGGTGGCAATACCGGCCACCACCCAGAACGCAAGCAGCGGCCGTAAAAACAGCATCAATATGAGAAACACCAGCAGTAAACCGCTCAAGGCGTTGTCTTTCAGCAGATTGAAGCGGCTGTCAAAAATGCTGCGGGATTCAAAATTGATTTTCAGCTCTACGCCTTCTGGTAAGTATTGGCGAAAGTTTTCAATGTATTCCCGCGCGTTGGCGGTGCCCTCGAACAACAGCGGGTCGTCGCTGATTTTGATTTCCAAATTCAAGCCGGGTTTGCCGTTCATGGCAAAGTCGATGTTCTGCTCGGAAAAGCCATCGTTGATAACGGCGATATCTTTCAGCAGTAACCGGCCGCCATCGGCGGGGCTGCGCACCACAATCTGACCAAAATCGTCTTCGTTGAACGCTTGGGTGCGGGTTTGAATTTGCACATCGCCGTCTTTGGAGCGAATGGTGCCGGCCGGCACGTTGAGCGAGCTGTTGCGCACGGCACGCTCCACTTCGTCGAAGCTCAGGTTGAAGCGGCGCAAAGTGGCCTCTGGAATTTCTATACTGACTTCGTCGTCCCTGAGGCCGGTGACAACTACCTCGGAGACGCCCTCCAGCAGCGCCATTTCGTCGCGAAGCTGGTAGGCCAGGTCTTTCAGCACGCGCCTGTCTGCATCACCGTAGAGCGCAGCCCACATCAGGTAGGGCCGCCACACATCCTGCCGTATGATTGGCCGCTCAGCGGTGACGGGAAAGGTGTTGATGGCGTCCACACGGCCCTTGACGTCGCTTAACAGCTCCCGCACGTCAAAGCCCTCGGTCACGTCCACCTGCACGCGTCCGTAGCCCTCCCGTGACTCCGAAGAGATCTGATAGATACCGGGAAGATCGGCGATGGCTTCTTCTATGCGCACCACAATCTGCTGCTCCACCTCACTGGGCGCGGCGCCGGGATAAATCATAGCCACCGATATTCGGTTGGCCTCATGCACGGGGAAGGTTTCTTTTTTAACCGCACCGGCGCCAATGTAGCCGCCAATCAGCATCGCAAGCATCAGCAGGTTGGCGGCGATGGGGTTTTTCACAAACCAGTGAATCAGTCCGGTCATGGCCTCAGTCCTTTGGGGTAATGATGGAGGCGGTCGAGGCCTTTGCAGTGGGTAACACCGGGTTCACGGTGGTGCCCGCCGGGGTGAGTGCTTGCTTCTCCAGGGAGACCAGTGTCATGTCGTCAATTGGCGCCTGCACCCAGACCTGAGCTTCGGATTTGTGCAAGACCCTGACCGGGTACTCCGTAATTTTGTTGTCCTCCCCCACCACCAGCACTTTGTTGCGCTCAAACAGCGCCGAACGCGGCAGCATGATGACGTTTTCCAGCGACTTGCCCTCAATTTCCGCCTCCACAAACAGACCGGGCAGCAGGGGCGCCAAATGCTTATCTTGAGAAAAAGGCTCGGCCACCTCCACCACTGCAAAATAGAGCCTGGAGGTGGGGTCTACAAACGCATCGGTGCGGGTTAACAGACCCTGCCATTCGTGGGCAGCACCCGCCACTGTGGCTTTGAGGGTGACGGGTGTGGGTGGGTTGCGACGATCGGCGCTGAGGGGCAGGTCTATCAGCGCCGCCTGGGCTTCGGTCAGCGGCAGGCGTACCTCGGCGACGGCGGCGTCGTACACGGTGGCCAGGCGAGTGCCTGCGGTAACGTACTGCCCCAGGTTGACATGAGTCTGCCGTACGCGCCCTTGAAAGGGACCGCGGATACCCGTATGCTCCAGGTCCAACTCTGCCATTGCCAGCGCCGCCTTGGCGGATTCCACACCAGCCAAGACTGCCGCCATCTGCGGCTTGCGCAGGAACAGTTCGTTGGCGTTGGCACTGCCCAGGTCGCGCCACTCCCGTTGCGCACCTCGGCCCATGCCCTGCTCTTCCGCCAGTTTTTGTTGCGCTTCGGCCAAACGTGCCCGGGCAGCCAACAGCGCCGCCTGATACGGGCGATCATCAATGCGCATCAACACCTCTGCAGCACTGAAGAAGCCGCCAGCTACAAATTCGGGTTCGGCACTCAGCACCTGGCCGGAGACCTGGGCAATCAGGTCTATCTCACGCTTGGGCTTCACCGTACCCTGGGTGTGCACCGACAGGCGCACAGCTTCTCGCTTGATCTCGGCCACTGTCACTTTGATATGGGCCGGTTCTGCGTCCGGAGGCCTAGGAGTGGGCTTGGGTTTGGCTACGACCAATACAGAAATGGCAAAGACGCCCGCAGCCGTAATGACCAGTGGCGGAAGAAGTTTTTTCAACGTGGGGGGAGATTCCTTCAATTTAATGTCCTGCGAACGCGCGTGCTTCACGCTGGGCTGCACGGCTAGTGAAACCATAACCCAAAACCAATCCCAGGCAAAGTAGAGAAGCTGGACTAAGCGGCGAACGTCCTTTGTCAGCGCATCGGTAAGCGGGCATGCCGCAAGCCTTGGGCCTCCCTGGGCATCTGGCGTGTTGCAGGTTGCACGCGCGTTTGCCGAGCCTTTCAAATGGTCCCTCACTGCAGCCATGCGAACGGCTGAGCTGGCCCAAGTGCACGTGACCGGCGGCTTAGAAACAGCCTATGCCGACCTTGAGATTAGCGCTGCGAACGGCGGTCATCGGAGGGCAGAATCAGTACCAATGCAGTGATGCCCGTCGGCAACACACTTTTTTGGGGCCGCACTGGATCCTGGGCGCCAACTAATTTGATTAGTTCCTGATTGTTTTCCGCACCGCTGTGATCTTGCCCTCGCCTTCGACATATGCTGCTTTCACAACACTGATGTTATCAATGCCCTGCTCGCGGAGATGGCTCATGAGCTCTTCTTCCGTCAGGAACTCGCTCCGCATGTTGCGCCTCAGAAATTTTCCGTCCCGAACCACTTGCAGGGGCGGCGATGAAACAAGCCACTCGACAAAAGCAAAGCGGTAACTGAGGCTGTTGGTTAGGTAATTCCAGCCCATAAGGGTGGAAATCATCACTAAGCCGTCCGTAACGGAGGTGTAGTCACCCATGGAGTGGGCTGCAGCCTGCGAGATAAGCACAATGAATATGAGATCCATCGTTGCCAGTTCTCCGCCAATTCGCCGCGGCATAAAACGCAACAGTAGCAGTATGGCAAAGTACAGAGCGGACCCACGCCCCATGAGTTCTAGCAGCGCGACGTTCGAGTCAAACACACTCGTCCAATCATCTGGAAGAAATTTCAAGCAACACCTCTTGCACTAAGCATATGCGCTCCGGTGACCCATCTTTCCGGGCATGCAACCTTTGCAATTAGAGGCGGTGGATCTAGGCCTTTGGCAACCCTCTCGGCTAAGTTAGCCACCGCTGTGTTCAACAGCCTACGCGCGCGTGCCCGCCCTGAAGGATGCGGGGAAGTCATTCGAGCGAAGGTCACCATTAGAAAGTAGGCCCAGCAAGTGATTTGACCACCAGGTGGTGAGCGCCGACTCCCTCGATTAAAAACTCAGCCGATGCTAGGGTGTAGCCGGATTTGACGTAAAAGTCCACCGCCGTGCTTCTCGCATTCGCCCAGATAAAGCTGGCTCCCTCTGTGCTGGCGTGGTTTTCTGCCGCAGCCACCAGCAACCTTCCAACCCCCTTTTTGCGAACGTTCGGGAGCGTGGCCATGGCCCGGATCTGAAAGGTGTTGCCGCTACTGATAGACGGATTCCCTTTGCGGTAGACGGACACTATCCCCACGATAGTACCGTCCCCGTCCTGCGCACCAAAGTGCCGGGTATCCGGAGCGCTGTCGCCTTCGAATACGCATTGCTGGATATCCTCCCCAGGACGAAGTATTTCGTTCCGGATGGGCAGGGTTTCCGAGGGTGAAATCTCTACTATCTTCATCAGAAATGGCCGCATAGGAAAATTGACTTCAATAAACAACCGGCCCGTCGACCTAGTCCGCCTCTCAGTGCACCGAGAAAAAACGGCGCCAAGCCGCACATATTCGTTCAAGCGCCGTTTCCAGGAAAAGGGCTTGCAAGAGCAACCATCCGGGTTGCGATAGGTCTCTACGCGATATTTCGATACTCCAGTATCAGGCGGATTATTTCATGGTCGCTCTTCGTTGCAGCCAATGATTCATTCATGGAAGACCTTTGCGGCAAGCGAATATTAAACCTTGAGCGCAATACGTCCGCCACCTGCTTATCAGATGCAGGGTCAAACTCCTTCCCCGCGTAAACACAAATGCGCTGAAACACGAATTCTTTACTCGCCATTATAGACCTGCACTCTGTAAATCATGTTTCCATTTCCGGCTGATTGGCCACTGCGATTGCCGAGTTCAGACTGCCTTCTGCCACAACGCATTCGCCGAGCGCCCGACTGCCTCCCGAAATGGTCATCTCTGTGCGACAACTCGACTTTTGCGACCGGTGTGACGAACCCTACATTTGCTGATTAAGTTCCCGACCAAGCGCTTGTGAGGCACCTGGCTGCCATCAGAAACCTGACTGCCAATATAGCCCAATGGTGGGCATATCTGCCAGCAGCAGCATGCTCAGTACTCCCAGCTGCGGTATGTCTGGTTAACTTCTTTCATGTCTTCATAGAGCCATACCATTCGGTCTAGAAACCAGCTTTTTCCAAGATAAGCAAGCGCCACTCCAAAGACGGCGCCCCAAGCCGAATTGTAAACGGTGGACCATATTGCCAAAACCAGTCCAATAAACGAGAGGCAGTTGAGTAGGCCGTGCAACGGAATCCGATGTTTGTCGGGTATAGGAACTTTGTCTCTATTCAAAAATACCCGCTCACCCAAAACTGCTTTTGAAGCCCAGTTCATTGTGGATTTCGGCTTGCCAAAAAGAATGGGGTTGAAAAACATCCACAGAAGTGATGCCAGCCCCGGAACCAGGCACCACCAACCTATCCAAGCCCTGCTCCAGAACGCGAGCACCATAACTGGAAGCACTGAATAACGCGTCCAAACGCTGATCGGGTTGGCGTGCCTCATCCAATTCTCATCGTTTAGATTGAAAAGATTAGCGATTCTACGTTCCAGCGTCATCTTATGCCCTCGTCGAGGTGACAGACGGTCTCGGTGGACCGTAAAGCGACCCAATCATTGCATAAATCCGATTACTAGTGACCAGGCAACGCGAGCCATTTGCTTCGAATAGTGCCGCCGCACCTGCCCCCTTCTTTTATACTACTTCTGCAGTGCCTACTTCTGCAGTGCCTGTCCCCTTCTTCCCTCTCTGTGGTGCCTGTCCCCTTCTTAGTACTTCTGCAGTGCCTGTCCCCTTCTTCCCTCCCTGTCCCCTTCTTCCCTCTTCTTTATCCTCCCTGTGGTGCCTGTCCCCTTCTTTTCGCTGCCTTCTATTCTACAACTTTGGCTCA
>CAYNST010000072.1:0-17113 GCA_964399955.1 uncultured Cellvibrionaceae bacterium
TGGCAAAGGCAAAATTTGAACGCAGCAAACCCCATGTCAACGTGGGCACCATCGGTCACGTTGACCTTGGTAAAACGACTCTGACCGCGGCATTGACCCGGGTTTGTGCCGAAGTTTGGGGCGGCGAAGCCGTCGCGTTTGACGGTATCGACGCGGCGCCGGAAGAAAAAGCGCGCGGTATCACCATCTCTACCGCTCACGTTGAATATGAAAGCTCCGTGCGTCACTATGCGCACGTTGACTGCCCCGGTCACGCCGACTACGTCAAGAACATGATCACCGGTGCTGCTCAGATGGACGGTGCTATCCTGGTCTGTTCTGCAGCCGACGGCCCGATGCCGCAGACCCGCGAGCACATCCTGCTGTCTCGTCAGGTTGGTGTGCCTTACATCGTTGTGTTCCTGAACAAAGCGGACATGGTTGATGACGCCGAGCTGCTTGAGCTGGTTGAAATGGAAGTGCGCGAGCTGCTGGCCAACTACGACTTCCCTGGTGACGACACGCCGATCATCATCGGATCCGCCCTGATGGCTCTGAACGGTCAGGACGACAACGAAATGGGCACCACCGCTGTCAAGAAGCTGGTTGAGACCCTGGACGCCTACATTCCTCAGCCCGAGCGCGCCATTGATCGCCCGTTCCTGATGCCCATCGAAGATGTGTTCTCCATCTCCGGTCGCGGTACCGTGGTAACCGGCCGTATCGAGCGCGGCATCGTCAAGGTTGGTGAAGAGATCGAAATCATCGGCATCAAAGACACCACCAAGACCACCTGTACCGGTGTTGAGATGTTCCGCAAGCTGCTCGACGAAGGTCGTGCAGGCGAGAACGTAGGCGTGTTGCTGCGCGGCACCAAGCGCGATGACGTTGAGCGTGGTCAGGTACTGGCCAAGCCCGGCACCATCAAGCCGCACACCAAGTTCGAGTCCGAGGTTTACGTGCTGTCCAAAGAAGAAGGTGGCCGTCACACGCCGTTCTTCAAAGGTTACCGCCCGCAGTTTTACTTCCGTACCACCGACGTTACCGGTGCGGTAGAGCTGCCGGAAGGCGTTGAAATGGTTATGCCTGGCGACAACATCCAGATGGAGATCACCTTGATTGCTCCCATCGCGATGGAAGAAGGCCTGCGCTTTGCGATCCGCGAAGGCGGCCGCACTGTTGGCGCCGGTGTTGTAGCCAAGATCCTCGCTTAGGGCTCGTTGCCTGTAGGCGACTAAGAAGGGGCCATTGCGGCCCCTTTTTCAGTTGTTGCTTTTCTTTATCCTGCGGTTTACCGCTTCTTCGCACAAAAACCCCAAAATAGTTGCTCTGCTTGGTTGACAGGCTAAAAGTCGGCCTATAGAATTGCGCCTCCATTTTGGCAGGCCCCGAGCGGCATCTGCCAATGTTCTTTAAAAAAATCTGGAGTTTTGGTTCACATGCAGAATCAACGCATACGAATTCGGCTGAAGGCGTTCGATCACCGTTTGATCGACGCTTCGACGCAGGAGATTGTTGATACAGCCAAGAGAACCGGTGCCCAAGTACGAGGCCCGATCCCGCTGCCAACAAGAAACGAGCGTTTCACCATTTTGATCTCGCCGCACGTCAACAAGGACGCGCGCGACCAATACGAGATCCGCACTCACAAGCGTCTGCTGGACATTGTTGAGCCAACTGAAAAAACCGTAGACGCACTGATGAAGCTCGACCTCGCGGCGGGCGTTGAAGTGCAAATTAGTCTCGGTTAAAACTCCAAAGCCAGCCCGGATTTCGGGATGTGTAACGCTCTGAAATGGGCGGCCATAGCGGGTAACAGCCCCGTACACTAAGAGGTTTACAAAATGACGATAGGTATTGTCGGCCGCAAGTGCGGCATGACGCGTGTTTTTACTGACGATGGGTCATCCATTCCTGTTACTGTGATTGAGGCAGAGCCCAATCGCATCACCCAGGTCAAGAATGTAGAAACCGACGGTTACAACGCTGTACAGGTAACCGTAGGGTCTCGTCGAGCCTCCCGTGTAACAAAGCCAGCCAAAGGCCACTTCGCCAAAGCGCAATCCGAAGCCGGAACCGGTTTGTGGGAATTGCGTAATGACGCCGAAGAAGGTTTTGAGCTCGGCTCGCAGATCACTGTTGAAACCTTCGAAGCAGGCCAGATAGTCGATGTGACCGGTACCTCAAAAGGTAAAGGTTTCGCCGGCGTTATCAAGCGCTGGAATTTTTCCATGCAAGACGCCACGCACGGCAACTCCTTGTCGCATCGTGCGCCTGGCTCCATCGGTCAAAACCAGACGCCCGGTCGTGTTTTCAAGGGCAAAAAAATGGCTGGGCACCTTGGCGCCAAGCGCATAACGACGCAGAATCTCGAAGTCGTTAGAGTTGATGTTGAGCGCAATTTGCTGCTCATCAAAGGTGCAGTTCCAGGTGCAACTGGTGGTAACGTCATTGTGCGTCCCGCAGTTAAAGCGCGCAACAACGGCTAATTTCCCAGGGGGTCGACCATGGAGTTAAATATTGCAACGCCTGAGGGCAGCAAGGGTACAGTGTCTGTATCGGAGCTGGCGTTTGGCAGAGAGTTTAATCAAGATCTGGTTCATCAGGCGGTTGTTGCCTATATGGCAGGTGCGCGTCAGGGCACCAAAGCGCAGAAAACCCGAAGTGAAGTATCCGGTGGTGGCAAGAAGCCTTGGCGTCAAAAGGGTACCGGTCGCGCACGTGCAGGCACCATCCGTTCGCCCTTGTGGCGCTCCGGTGGTGTGACATTTGCAGCCAAGCCGCAGGACCACAAGCAGAAGCTGAACAAGAAGATGTACCGCGCCGCAATGCGCTGCATTGTGTCTGAATTGCATCGGCAAGATCGTCTGATAGTTGTGGATGCTTTTGATATCGATGAGCCCAAGACCAAGCTGTTGGCTGCCAAGCTCGTTGAATACAAACTGGAAGACACCTTGATCGTGTCTGACGAGTTGAGCCAAAACCTGTACCTGGCGTCACGTAACCTGCACAAAGTAGATGTGCGGGATGTACAGGGCCTTGACCCGGTTAGCCTCATTCGATTTGAAAAGGTTGTAATAACCGTGCCCGCGTTGAAGAAACTTGAGGAGGCTCTGGCATGAATCAAGAACGCCTGTACAAAATTATCCTAGGTCCGGTTGTTTCTGAGAAAGCCGCAATCCTCGGTGAGCAATCCAGCCAGGTTGTCTTCAAAGTTGCAACTGATGCTAAAAAGCCCGAAGTGAAAGCTGCCGTTGAAAAGCTGTTTGAAGTTACAGTGCGCGATGTGCGCATCCTGAACGTCAAGGGCAAAACCAAGCGTACACGCCACGGCGTCGGTGTTCGCAGCGACTGGAAGAAAGCTTACGTGCGGTTGGAGCAGGGTCAAGACATCGACTTTGCTTTCGCAGATTGAGGAGCGCAAGAAAATGGCAATAGTTAAGCGTAAACCCACTTCGGCAGGCCGTCGCTTTGTTGTAAGCGTTGTTAGCCCCGATTTGCACAAGGGTGCGCCTCATGCGCCCCTGCTGGAAAAGAAAAGCAAAAACGGTGGTCGCAACAATAACGGCCGAATCACAACTCGACACGTTGGCGGCGGACACAAACAGCATTACCGTGTGGTTGATTTCCGTCGCAACAAAGACGGTATTCCAGCCAAGGTTGAGCGCATTGAATACGATCCCAACAGAACAGCGCACATTGCTCTGATCTGTTATGCCGACGGCGAGCGCCGGTACATCATCGCGCCAAAAGGTTTGAGCGCAGGTGATCGAGTCGAGTCTGGTGAAGCGGCAGCAATCAAAGTGGGAAACACTCTGCCTCTGCGCAACATACCAGTGGGTAGTGTGATTCACTGTATCGAACTGAAACCCGGCAAAGGCGCGCAGATCGCTCGCTCCGCTGGTGCATCGGTACAGTTGGTGGCCAGAGATGGTGCATATGCTACCGTTCGTCTGCGAAGCGGCGAAATGCGCCGGGTGCTCTCCGAATGCCGCGCCACTTTGGGTGAAGTGTCCAACAGTGAACACAATCTGCGTTCATTGGGCAAGGCCGGTGCAAAGCGTTGGCGTGGTGTTAGACCAACCGTGCGCGGCGTTGCAATGAACCCGGTTGATCACCCACATGGTGGTGGTGAAGGTAGAACTTCCGGCGGCCGTCATCCTGTTACTCCCTGGGGTGTTCCGACTAAAGGTTACAAAACCCGTAAAAACAAGCGCACAGACAAGATGATTGTTCGTAAGCGCAACAAATAATTTTACGGTTCACTGAATAGCGAGGAATTGGCAGTGCCACGTTCACTTAAAAAAGGCCCGTTTATTGATCACCACTTGTTGAAGAAAGTGGAAACGGCTGTCGACAAGAATGATCGTCGTCCAATCAAAACCTGGTCGCGTCGATCAATGATTTCACCGGATATGGTTGGTTTGACCATTGCGGTACACAACGGGCGTCAACACGTTCCTGTTCTAGTTAACGAGGAAATGGTTGGGCATAAATTAGGTGAGTTTGCTGCCACCCGCACTTTTCGCGGACACGTGGCGGATAAAAAGGCGAAGCGTTAATTACGCTCAGGTCGAGGTAGAACGATGGAAGTAGCAGCAAAACTCCGAGGTGCTGGTCTATCGGCCCAAAAAGCGAGACTGGTTGCTGATCAGGTTCGTGGAAAGTCAGTAGAACAAGCTTTAGATATTCTGGCGTTCAGCACCAAAAAGGGCGCTGGCGTCATCAAGAAGGTTCTCGAGTCTGCCATAGCTAACGCTGAACACAACGAAGGTGCAGATGTAGATGAGCTAAAGGTGTCCACGATATTTGTGGATGAGGGTCAAACAATGAAGCGGATTAAGCCACGTGCGAAAGGTCGAGCAGACCGTATTTTTAAACGCACTTGTCATATAACCGTTAAAGTTGCCGATCAATAAGAGAGCGGGCGTTCGTCATGGGTCAAAAAGTACATCCGACAGGTATTCGTCTGGGAATTGTAAAAAAGCACACTTCAACCTGGTATGCCGGTAGAGAGCAATATGCCGACAAACTGTTAACCGATCTCAAAGTTCGAGAATACATTCGGTCGGCGTTGTCCAATGCTTCCGTCAGCCGGGTTGAAATCGAAAGACCCGCGAATACTGCTCGTGTGACTATTCATACCGCTCGACCAGGTATTGTCATCGGCAAAAAGGGCGAAGACGTTGAGAAGCTGCGGACTGAAGTCAGCAAGCGAATGGGTGTTCCCGTTCACATCAACATTGAAGAGATTCGCAAACCCGATTTGGATGCCGAGCTGGTAGCCCAGGGCGTCGCTCAGCAGTTGGAGCGTCGAGTAATGTTCCGGCGCGCCATGAAAAGAGTAGTGCAGAACGCCATGCGGCAAGGTGCCGAAGGTGTGCGGATCCAGGTTGGTGGTCGCTTGGGTGGTGCGGAGATCGCTCGTACTGAATGGTACCGGGAAGGTCGGGTTCCGCTTCACACACTGCGCGCAGACATCGACTACGCCACCGCTGAAGCCCACACCACCTACGGCATCATTGGCGTAAAGGTGTGGATCTTCAAAGGTGAAATCATTGGCGGCCTCGATGAAGTCGAAGCCAACCAGAAAAAGAAAGGCTCAAAATAAGGGGTACGCACAATGTTGCAACCGAAGCGTACGAAGTTCCGCAAGCAGATGAAAGGCCGCAACCGCGGCTTGGCTCAGCGCGGCTCGAAAGTTAGTTTTGGTGAGTTCGGTCTTAAGGCGGCGGGTCGCGGTCGACTGACTGCAAGGCAAATTGAAGCCGCACGTCGCGCCATGACCCGTCACGTTAAACGTGGCGGCAAGATCTGGATTCGAGTCTTCCCCGACAAGCCGATTACCGGAAAGCCCTTGGAAGTACGTCAAGGTAAAGGTAAGGGTAATGTTGAGTACTGGGTGGCCCAGATACAGCCAGGCAAGGTACTCTACGAAATGGAAGGCGTTTCCGAAGAAATGGCACGAGAAGCTTTTGCATTGGCCGCGGCGAAGCTGCCGATTCAAACGACCTTTGTCAGAAGGGTGGTGATGTGATGAAAGTGCAAGAATTAAAGGACAAGTCCGTAGAAGAGCTGCAGCAAGCATTGCTGCAGCAACTACAGGATCAGTTCAAGTTGAAGATGCAGGCGGCTACCGGCCAGCTGACGCAGACGCATTTGCTGCAAGTTATGCGTCGCGACGTTGCCCGTATAAAAACCGTGCTCAGACAGAAGGCAGGAGCATAACATGTCGGATAACAAGCTCGTAAGAACCCTAACCGGCAAGGTTGTCAGCGACAAGATGAACAAATCTATCGTTGTTCTGATTGAACGCCGCGTAACGCATCCTGTGTACGGCAAAATCATTAACAAGTCGACCAAGATCAAGGCACACGACGAAAGTAACGAATGCCAAGTCGGCGATCTGGTTACTATCGCTGAGTCTCGTCCTATCTCCAAGACCAAGTCATGGACTTTGGTTAAGGTAGAAGAACGAGCAGTAGCCATTTAGGTTTGCCACGAAACAATAGTTGTTGGAGATAAGCAATGATTCAAACGCAATCCTATTTGGAAGTGGCAGACAACAGCGGCGCTCGTCGAGTCATGTGTATCAAAGTTCTGGGTGGCTCGCACCGTCGTTACGCCCAGGTCGGCGATATCATCAAGGTCACTGTAAAAGAAGCCATTCCTCGTGGAAAGGTCAAGAAAGGCCAGGTTATGAAGGCTGTGGTTGTGCGCACCAAAAAAGGTGTTCGCCGCAACGACGGTTCCTTGATTCGCTTCGACGACAATGCGGCTGTGTTGCTCAACAACCAGGATGCACCTGTCGGAACTCGCATCTTCGGGCCTGTAACCCGCGAGCTTCGTAGCGAAAAATTTATGAAAATCATTTCGTTGGCGCCGGAAGTTATATAGCACGACGTCGTTGGAGAGGGTTGGGTAATGAATAAGATCAAACGCGATGACGAAGTCATCGTTCTTACAGGCAGAGACAAGGGCAAGCGAGGCAAAGTCAGTCGCGTAATGTCCGATGGACGTCTTATTGTTTCCGGCGTGCAAATGGTGAAAAAACACCGTAAGCCGAATCCGCAGCTCGGTATTGCAGGTGGTATCGTTGAGCAAGAGGCGCCCCTTCAGGCTTCGAATGTTGCGATATTCAATCCTTCATCCAAGAAAGCCGACCGAGTAGGATTCAAGATCTTGGAAGACGGTAAAAAGATCCGTGTTTTCAAGTCCAGCGGCGAAGCAGTAGACGCATAAGCGAACGAGAAGACTATGTCCAAACTACACGATCTTTACAAAACTCAAATTGCCCAACAGCTCCAGCAAGAGCTGAATTTGAAAAACGTTATGGAAGTTCCACGCATCACCAAAATTACCCTTAATATGGGCGTTGGCGAGGCGGTTGGTGACAAAAAAATCCTGGAGAATGCGCTGGGCGATTTGCAGAAGATTGCAGGCCAGAAGCCGGTTGTTACCAAGGCACGCAAATCTATCGCCGGTTTCAAGATCCGCGAAGACTGGCCAATCGGCTGCAAAGTAACTCTGCGTCGTGAAAGAATGTACGAATTTCTTGAGCGTCTTGTGTCAATTGCTATACCCCGTGTACGCGATTTTCGCGGTATTAGCCCCAAGCAGTTTGACGGGCGTGGCAACTTTTCTATGGGCGTGAGCGAGCAGATCATCTTTCCTGAGATCGACTACGACAAGGTAGACAAGTTGCGCGGGATGGATATTTGTATCTCTACGACAGCTCGCACGGACGACGAAGGCCGCGCGCTGCTCAAAGCATTCAATTTCCCGTTCAAAGGTTAAAGGCTGATTAACGATGGCAAAGCAATCCATGATCGAGCGCGAGAAAAAGCGCGCTAAGCTGATCGAAAAATACGAGCAAAAAAGAGCAGAGCTGCGAACCACCATCAGCAGCCCTGACTCCAGCGAAGAAGCCGTATGGGAAGCCACTTTGAAGCTGCAAAAGCTTCCTAGAGACTCCAGCGCGGCTCGCTTTCAGCGTCGTTGTCGCTTGACTGGTCGCCCACGTGGCGTGTATCGCAAGTTCGGCCTTTGCCGAAACAAGATACGCGAAGCCGCGATGCGCGGTGATATACCCGGCCTAGTTAAAGCCAGTTGGTAACCGGGGATTTAGGAGCAAACTTATGAGTATGCAAGATCCGTTGGCAGATATGCTGACCCGTATTCGCAATGCACAAATGGTTGGCAAGACAGATGTGTCCATGCCTTCCTCCAAATTGAAAATCAGCGTGGCCAAAGTCCTCAAAGACGAAGGTTTCGTCGGCGAATACTCCGTTAGTGGAGAAGCCAAGCCAGAGCTGAAAATTGAGCTTAAATATCACGAAGGCAAACCGGTTATTGTAGAGCTGGACCGGGTTAGTCGTCCTGGGCTGCGTACCTACGCCGGCAAGGGCAAGCTGCCTACCGTTCGTGGCGGTTTGGGTGTGGCTATCGTGTCGACCAGTCAGGGTGTCATGACCGACAGAGCAGCACGTGCTGCAGGTGTTGGCGGCGAAGTGCTTTGCACGGTCTTTTGAATAATACAAATTTGTAGGAATTTGGTATGTCACGTGTTGCAAAAAATCCGGTACAGATTCCCTCGGGAGTCACTGTCAACCTGGATGGTCAGAATCTAACTGTCAAAGGCAGTAAGGGCACTTTAGGGCTCAATATCCACAACAGCGTAGAAGTTGCGAATGCTGACAACGTCTTGACCTTTGCAGCGCGCGACGGAGCTAAACAATCTCGAGCGTTGGCAGGCACCACCCGTGCACTGGTCAACAACATGGTTGTTGGCGTCAGTGACGGCTTTGAACGCAAGCTGCAGTTGATTGGCGTTGGTTACCGTGCCAAGGCCAGTGGTAACACCATCAACCTGACCTTGGGTTTTTCCCATCCGGTTGATTTTACCTTGCCAGAAGGTGTCACTGTTGAAACGCCAACTCAGACTGAAATTGTTCTGAAAAGCTCCGACAAGCAGCTCCTCGGCCAGGTCGCATCAGAAATCAGAGGATTCCGTCCTCCAGAGCCGTACAAGGGCAAGGGTGTTCGTTATTCCGACGAGCAAGTGCATCGCAAAGAAGCTAAGAAGAAGTAGGGCATAGATTATGAACGTCAAAAAACAATCGCGAATTCGTCGTGCCCGTCGCTCTCGAACCCAGATGCGAGCGAAGGGCGATACCAGATTATGTGTGTTCCGCACACCGCGCCACATCTACGCCCAGATCATTGCCGGCGAAGACGGCAAAGTCCTGGCCACTGCTTCTACTTTGGAAAAAGATTTGCGGTCAGACAAGACCGGCAATGTCGACGCAGCTCAATCTGTGGGCAAGTTGATTGCTGACCGAGCCAAGGCTGCGGGTGTAGATAAAGTGGCATTTGACCGCAGTGGTTACAAATACCACGGTCGAGTAAAAGCCCTGGCCGACGCCGCGCGTGAGTCTGGATTACAATTTTAAGGGTTTGAATTATGGCTACGAACGATAGAGATAAAGGCAGCGCCGAAGGCTTGCAGGAGAAGTTGGTCCAGGTCAACCGCGTTGCTAAAACGGTGAAAGGTGGACGCATCTTTGCTTTCACTGCACTGACTGTGGTGGGTGACGGTAACGGCCGGGTTGGATTTGGTCGTGGCAAGGCGCGTGAAGTGCCTATCGCCATCCAGAAGGCGATGGAAGCCGCTCGACGCAACATGATCAATGTTGAACTCAACGGCGACACCATTCAATACCCGACACGCGGCAGACACGGCGCATCCAAGGTTTACATGCAGCCCGCTTCACAGGGTACTGGCGTTATTGCCGGTGGTGCCATGCGCTCGGTGCTTGAGATAGCCGGTGTGCAGAACGTTCTGGCCAAGTGTTACGGTTCTACCAACCCAGTTAACGTCGTTCGTGCTACTATCGAAGCCCTGAGCTCCATGCAGTCGCCCGAATCCGTGGCCACTCGCCGTGGTAAAACAGTTGAAGAAATTGCTGGCTGAGCATCAGCCAGCCAGACAAGCACCTATTTTGGAAAATAAACCATGTCTAGCAAAACACTTAAAGTGACACAGGTTAAAAGTGCGCATGGTCGTCTCAAGAGTCACAAAGCATGTGTGGCGGGTTTGGGATTGCGTCGGATTGGTCATACCGTTGAGCTGCAGGATACGCCCTCCATTCGCGGCATGATCAATAAAGTGAATTACATGGTCAAGGTTGAGGGCTAAACAAATGCGCTTGAATACATTGAGTCCCGCTCCGGGCAGCACTCAGGCCCCCAAGCGATTGGGGCGTGGAGTAGGGTCCGGATTGGGTAAAACCGGTGGTCGTGGCCACAAGGGTCAGAAAGCGCGGTCCGGTGGTCGTGTGCGTCCAGGCTTTGAAGGCGGTCAGATGCCGTTGCAGAAGCGGCTGCCCAAGTACGGCTTCACCAGCCGAGTCGGTCGAGTCACTGCAGAAGTTCGTCTCGGCGAACTGAACGGTATCGAGGCGGATGTGATTGATCTTGAAGCACTCAAGGCAGCAGATGTCATTGGCCGCAACTTCAAGCGCGCCAAGGTCTTTTTGTCTGGCGAGTTACAGAAAGCAGTGACCATCAAGGGTCTTGCGGTAACTAAAGGCGCCAAGGCAGCGATTGAAGCCGCCGGCGGAAAAGTAGAAGAATAAGCGAGGTCTTCATGGCAACGCCAGGTATGTCGCTGGGAGGCCAGAAAGGTTTAGGGGAGCTTTGGATTCGTCTGAAGTTCCTTTTGCTGGCAATTTTGGTGTACCGCATCGGTACGCACATTCCCGTTCCGGGAATCGACCCCGGACAAGTAGAAGCGTTGTTTCGTGCGAACGAAGGCACCTTCCTAGGTATGCTCAATATGTTCTCCGGCGGGGCCTGGGAACGTATGAGCATTCTGTCGTTGGGGATCATGCCGTATATCTCGGCGTCCATCATCATGCAGATGATGACCGCAGTAACCCCCAGCTTGGAAGCCATCAAGAAAGAAGGTGAGGCCGGACGCAAAAAGATTAGCCAGTACACCCGCTACCTGACCGTTGTATTGGCGTTGATTCAGGCCATTATCATGGTGGCCGGTATGGCGGGGCAGGGTATGGCCTACGTCGGCCTGCCGGTGGTCAGCTTTTACATCATTGCGGTGTCGTCAGTTGTTACCGGTGCCGTCTTCATGATGTGGTTGGGTGAGCAGATCACCGAGCGCGGCATCGGCAACGGTATTTCCATGCTGATCTTTGCCGGTATTGTCGCCGGTTTGCCGGGAGCGATAGCGCAGGTTATCGAGAGTACGCGGCAAGGCAACTTGCACGCTCTGATGCTGATTGTAATCATCGTGGGCGTACTCGCTGTGGCGTGGTTCATTGTTCGAATGGAGCGCGGCCAGCGTCGCATCACCATCAATTATGCCAAGCGTCAGCAAGGCAGATACGGTTATGCGCAGCAAACCAGCCACTTGCCTCTGAAGATCAACATGGCGGGTGTTATCCCAGTCATTTTCGCCAGTAGCTTGCTGCTGTTCCCTGCGTCACTGGCGCAGTGGTTTGGTCAGTCCAGTGAAGGGCGAATGGGGGAGATATTGCAGGATGTTGCCTTGGCAATCGGACCGGGACAACCATTGAACTTCGTTATCTTTGGCGGCCTGATCATTCTGTTCTGCTTTGTTTACACCGCTATGATCTACAACCCCAAAGAGGTTGCAGACAACCTCAAGAAGGGTGGAGCTTACATTCCAGGTATACGACCTGGTGAGCAGTCGGCCAAGTATATCGACAACGTACTCACTCGATTGACTCTGGTAGGTTCCGTTTATATCGCTGCTGTTGCTCTTTTACCCCAGTTCCTGGTGGCCTACGCAGGCATACCGGTATACCTGGGGGGTACGTCCTTGTTGATTGTGGTAGTGGTGGTAATGGACTTTATGTCACAGTTGCAGTCTCACATGATGTCGCGCCAGTATGAGTCTGTACTGAAGAAAGCCAATTTGAAGGGTTACGGAAGCGGAAATACCCGCTGATGTTATTTTGAGGACTAGGTCATGAAAGTTAGAGCATCAGTAAAAAAAGTTTGTCGCAATTGCAAAACCGTCCGTCGCAAGGGCGTAGTACGCATCATCTGCAGTGCCGAGCCGAAGCATAAGCAACGTCAAGGCTAAGCTGTAGAACATGCTGCAAACTGTGCCCAGGGAAGGGCACAACCTTGGGGGCGCTGACTGTCGCGGGACGAAGGTAAGCCCGCTATTGTACTTTGGTGGATTTGACGTTATTATCGCGCGCCATTTGTAGGGCGCGGCCGGTCTGGGCGGTTTTGACAGGTTGGTTGGTAAAGTGTCGTTCGTCGTCAGCGCCGCAACTTAAAATTATTTTGGAGTAGTTCATCAATGGCCCGTATTGCCGGTGTCAATATTCCCGATCATAAACACGCTGTTATCTCCCTAACTTATGTTTTCGGCGTTGGCCGCACCCGCGCAAGACAGATATGCGCTGCTGCTGGTATCAAAGAAGACGTCAAGATCAGTGATTTGAGTGAAGATCAAATCGAGACCGTACGTACCGAAGTTGGCAAGCTTTCGGTTGAAGGCGATCTGCGTCGTGAAGTATCCATGAACATCAAGCGATTGATGGATCTGGGTTGCTATCGCGGGCTGCGCCATCGTAAAGGTCTGCCGGTTCGCGGTCAGCGCAGCAAAACCAATGCGCGCACCCGTAAAGGTCCTCGCAAGCCAATCAAACGCTAATCCACGTTCGCTGCTGCACATTACTCAGCTAAGAGTTAGGAAAGATCATTATGGCTAAGCCTAAGAATACGACAACCCGCAAGAAGGTTAAAAAGACGGTGGTGGATGGCGTTGCCCACGTACACGCCTCTTTCAATAACACAATTGTGACCATCACTGACCGCCAGGGTAACACCCTGTCCTGGGCCACTTCTGGTGGTTCCGGCTTCCGTGGCTCGCGCAAGAGCACGCCCTTCGCCGCTCAGGTTGCTGCTGAGCGCGCAGGCCAGGCTGCCCTGGAGTACGGTTTGAAAAATCTGGATGTTGAAGTCAAGGGCCCCGGCCCCGGCCGTGAATCGGCTGTTCGCGCCCTGAACGGCGTTGGCTACAAGATCACCAACATTACCGATGTGACGCCTATCCCGCACAACGGTTGTCGTCCACCCAAAAAGCGACGCGTTTAGGAGGCTAAGTAATGGCTCGTTATATTGGACCTACCTGTAAACTCGCTCGTCGAGAGGGTGCCGATCTCGGTTTGAAAAGTGGCGTTCGTCCACTGGATTCCAAGTGTAAGGCAGAAACAATACCTGGTCAGCACGGCCAGCGTCGCGGACGTTTGTCCGACTACGGCGTGCAGCTGCGTGAAAAGCAAAAAGTGCGCAGAACCTACGGCGTGCTTGAGAAGCAGTTCCGCGGATACTACAAAGAAGCCGCACGGCGCAAAGGCGCTACCGGTGAGAACCTGTTGAAGCTGCTGGAATGCCGACTGGACAACGTCGTCTACCGCATGGGCTTCGGTTCAACTCGTGCCGAGTCCCGTCAGTTGGTTTCTCACAAGGCCATCATGGTTAACGGCAAGACTCTGAACATCCCGTCCTACCAGGTGCAGGAAGGTGATGTGGTTGCTGTCCGTGAGAAAGCCAAGAATCAGTTGCGCATTCAAGGTGCTTTGACCATTGCTACCCAGCGCGGTGACCTTGACTGGATTGATGTGAATTCCGACAAAAAGGAAGGTGTTTTCAAACGCGTTCCAGAGCGGGGCGATTTACCAGCGGATATCAATGAAAACTTGATCGTAGAGCTTTACTCTAAGTAAGCCATACCCATCGCTAACAGGTAAGCCTATGCAAACTGCAGTAAACGAATTTTTGACGCCTAAAAATATAGACGTTACCGAAATCAGCACAACCCGCGCCAAGGTTGTGCTGGAGCCCCTGGAGCGGGGTTTCGGCCATACACTGGGTAACGCGCTGCGACGTATTCTGTTGTCGTCCATGCCTGGATGTGCAGTGACAGAGGTCGAAATTGACGGAGTCCAGCACGAATACAGTGCCATTGAGGGTGTTCAGGAGGATGTCATTGAAATCCTCCTCAACCTTAAGAACGTTGCTGTGGTCATGCACGGCAAAGACACCACCGTATTGAATCTGGTGAAGAAGGGCACAGGTCCCGTTACGGCCGCCGATATACAGTTGGACCACGACGTCGAGATCAAAAACCCGGAGTTAGTGATAGCCAACATCACCTCCGACATTGAGCTCAGCATGCGTCTTACCGTTACCCGCGGCCGTGGCTATCAGCCGGCGGACGCACGGCAGCGTGACGACGATGAAACCCGTGCAATTGGCCGACTGCAGCTGGATGCCAGCTACAGCCCGGTCAAGCGTCTTGCTTACAGCGTCGAGAGTGCGCGGGTTGAGCAGCGTACCGACTTGGATAAGCTGGTTCTGGACCTGGAAACCAACGGCACTATCGAGCCAGAAGAGGCCATCAGACGCGCTGCAACCATCTTGCAGCAGCAGCTGGCTGTGTTTGTGGATCTTGAAGGTGAGAAAGAAGCCGAACCAGAGAAGAAAGAAGATCAGATTGACCCCATTCTTCTGCGTCCGGTGGATGATTTGGAGTTGACGGTTCGCTCTGCAAACTGCCTGAAGGCAGAGAATATCTACTACATTGGTGATCTGATTCAGCGCACAGAAGTTGAACTGCTGAAGACGCCAAACCTGGGTAAAAAGTCTTTGACTGAAATCAAGGACATTCTCGCTTCTCGTGGTTTGTCATTGGGTATGCGTTTGGAAAATTGGCCGCCGGCCAGTTTGAAAGGTAACGATTAAGCTTTAATCGGTTGAATACTACCGCGGCGAAGGGCGCAGTGCGCTGGATCGGACTGCCGAGAGGCAGTTCCGCCGACAATTAGGTTTAAGACTTGCTGAGACAGCAATCAGATTCAGATAAAGGTACAGTGTCATGCGTCATCGTCATAGTGGACGTCAACTAAACAGAAATGCTTCTCACCGCAAAGCCATGTTCCGCAACATGGTCGCTTCACTGGTTGAGCACGAGCTTATCAAGACCACCTTGCCCAAGGCCAAGGAACTGCGTCGCCACGCAGAACCTCTGATCACGTTGAGCAAGGTTGACAGTGTGGCCAATCGCCGGTTGGCGTTTGACCGTCTGCGCAACAAGCAGGTTGTCGGCAAGCTGTTCAATGAACTGGGTCCGCGCTACTCCGAGCGTCCCGGCGGATATTTGCGCATTCTCAAGTGCGGTTACCGCGCAGGGGATATGGCACCTATGGCTTATGTTGAGCTGGTTGACCGTCCGGTTACCGGTTCAGTGGAAGTGGCTGAGGCCGCTGCCGAGTAACTCCAGACTTAGATCAGTCGATAAAGACCGGGTTTTTCCCGGTCTTTTTGTTTGTGGTACTGTAACTATTCAGCTCACACCCAGATTTGCCCATAGCTGCGTTAAAAATGGTCATTTACACGTGTAAACTCACATCTTTCGCCTTGCTCTGCACAAATCTGGACGCCATCTGAACAGTCACGGGGTAGGGTGAATAGCTAGGTGGTATTTTTTGCCAGCATGAACACATCACTTCGTATCAATGAGATTTTTTATTCCCTGCAGGGTGAGGCTCGCAGCGTCGGCCTGCCTACGGTGTTCGTGCGCCTGACGGGGTGTCCGCTGCGTTGCGGTTACTGCGACTCGGAGTACGCCTTTTATGGCGGAGAGCGCAAGTCACTTGACGAGGTCCTGCAGACGGTGGCGGGCTTCGGCGCACGGCTGGTTTGTGTCACCGGTGGTGAACCCTTGGCTCAGCCTGCGTGTTTGGACCTGCTGACACGTCTGTGTGATTTGGGGTATGAGGTTTCATTGGAAACAAGCGGCGCATTACCGGTGGCTGCGGTGGATGAGCGGGTCAGTATTGTAATGGATTTGAAAACGCCAGGTTCCGGCGAGCTGGCTCGCAATCTTTATGACAACATCCCCCATTTGCGTCGTAAAGACCAAGTCAAGTTTGTGATCACCGGCCGCGACGACTATGAATGGGCGCGCTTCAAGCTGGCAGAGCTAAACCTGTCTGAGCGGGTTGGCGAGGTGCTGTTTTCTCCGGGGTTTGAGCAGCTCTCAGCGAAGGATCTGGCCGACTGGATTTTGGCGGACCGGTTGACTGTGCGCCTGCAGATTCAACTGCACAAGTTGCTTTGGGGTGACGTCCCGGGAGTTTGAAAACATGCAGCAACAACAGAAAGCGGTTGTCCTGACCTCTGGTGGTTTGGATTCCACCACAGTGCTTGCCGTTGCCAAAGAGCGCGGCTTTGACTGCTACGCGTTGAGCTTTGACTACGGCCAGCGCCACAAGGCCGAGCTGGAAGCCGCGCGCCTCAGCGCTGTCAACAACGGTGCGGTGCAGCACAAGGTTATTCGGCTGGATCTTGCCTCCATTGGCGGTTCTGCACTGACAGACGACGCAATTGCTGTGCCCGAGCAGGAAAGCGACGGCATTCCCGTCACCTATGTGCCGGCCCGCAATACGATCTTCTTGTCCATTGCGCTTGGTTGGGCCGAGGTGTTGGGGGCTGAGGCCATTTTCATAGGTGTCAACGCCGTGGACTATTCCGGTTACCCGGATTGCCGCCCAGAGTTTATCCGGGCGTTCGAGTCTATGGCCAATCTGGCCACCAAAGCCGGCGTGGAAGGGCGCGGTGTGCGTGTCGAGACACCCCTGTTGAATCTCAGCAAAGGTGAGATCATCAAGCTTGGCGGCCGCTTGGGTGTGGACTATGCGCAGACGGTTTCCTGTTACCAGGCCACCGATGGTGGCCTTGCTTGCGGCGTCTGTGATGCCTGCCGTTTGCGACGCCGGGGTTTTGCTGAGGCCGGACTTGCTGATCCCACCCGCTATCGCTGAGTTCGGATGGATGGCGTTATTTTCTGCAAATAACGCTTGTTTTTTCAGATCAAATCACTATTATATGCGCCTCTTCAGGGTCGTTAGCTCAGCTGGTAGAGCAGTTGGCTTTTAACCAATTGGTCACTGGTTCGAATCCAGTACGACCCACCAATTTCCCCATAGCGTGGCCCAACGGGCTCGTTGTCCCTGTTCAGGGTCGTTAGCTCAGTTGGTAGAGCAGTTGGCTTTTAACCAATTGGTCACTGGTT
>CAYNST010000073.1:0-16793 GCA_964399955.1 uncultured Cellvibrionaceae bacterium
CCCTAGCATCGCGATCCCCAAGACAACGTCTGCAATGTGCAACATGAAGCTTTCTAGATCCCGTAATGAGTGATTGGCAGGCGAAAAAAAAGCCCAGTCCTGACGAACTAAGCCTTTCCGAAATTTTTTGCATCTTAAAGCAGAGAAGGCAAAAATATTTTCACTCTCAAATCCGCTTACCCTGTGCTTACCCGAGTCATCCATGTAAGTGACCACTAACGCGGCAGCCCTTGTTTGAGTGGTGGCTAGAGAGAGACTTGAACTCTCGACCCCAGCATTATGAGTGCTGTGCTCTAACCAGCTGAGCTACCTAGCCAATCAAACCCCAACGGGGGGACCCCCGCGAAGGGCCGCCATTTTCACCAGCCTCCAGAGTAATGTCAAGCGGGTTTCTCACAAATTTTCAGCCGCGCCTGCGCGGTAACTGGCCAGCGGGAACTCCTCACGGATCAGAATCAGCGGTTGGCTGCGCATTCTGATCAGATAGCGGCGCCAGACATGCCCGGCGGGCTTTGAATGGCCGTAGTCGATAATCTCACGAAAGGTTTCAAAGCCGCTGTCGCGCAAAAGCTCGCCAATGCCCAGGCGCCCTGCCGACAGCCCTTCGCGCACTTCAGTGGGAAGGGCCTGGTTGGCGATGATCGAGCACGCGTTGGCATACAGCGTTCCACTGCGCATACCCACCAAGTGGACGCGGCGCTCGAGTATTTCTTCGCCACGCCTTTTTTGCAGCAGCGGTTCGTCGGCGGCGAGCGGCTGCAACCTCTGGCCCGCGCTCACCACCTCGATTGGCTCCCAATAAAAAGCCTCCAGACTTTTGGTGACCGTCCCATCTGTGGACAGCAGTACGCGCAAGAAGGCAGGGATATCTGCGCCCAGACCTGCCGCATCCAGACACGCCACGACCGCGCCCTTCTCGGCCCCACATACAGACGTCTCAAGCATTTTGCACCACTCTTTTTCAGAAAGAAGCCGGGGCCATCACGGCATCTGCACCGCTTTGTACAGCGTGAGCCCGCCGATCAGCAAAAAAATGAGGCCTGCCGCCCAGGTTAAGAATCTGGGGCTCAGGAACTGCGACAGCAGCTGGCCCGCAAGCACACCGATGCCCGCCGCCATCACCAAACCAAGGGATGCACCGGCAAACACCACCCAGGCATTTGCACTTTTATCGGCGGCAAACCCCATGGTAGCGAATTGGGTTTTATCGCCCAGCTCCGCTACAAACACCGTCAAACAAACCGTCAGCAGCAACTTAAGATCCACACTTCCCCCCAATGCACAGCGATTGTTGTTTCTAGGCGGTGAATCATACAGCGGAAATCGCTATAATTCGCTCTTCGCGTTGACTGCACTCGCATCGGCGCCGACGACCAGCCTTGAGCTGGCAACTGTCACCACCCTGCTCCAACGCTCAAGCACGTTCACCAACAATCCGGCCGCGCAGCAGATGCACCGTCTGCCGGCCCCGCAGAGGATACCGATTTGCAACTCGACCACGCATCCCCCGCTCAACTCGAAACCTGGGCCACCGAACTTGCTAATGACTATCAACGGGTAAAGGCCCAAAATCTCAACCTTGATGTCACCCGAGGTAAACCTTCCGCCGAGCAGTTGGCTCTGGCAGACGCCATCGACGGCATTCTGCAAGGCAACTACATCAGCGGGTCGGGCGTGGACACCCGCAACTACGGCGGGCTGGAGGGCATTGCGGAAGCCCGCGCCCTGGGGGCGGAGCTATTGGGTGTGCCGCAGGACAACGTATTGGCCTGTGGCAACAGCAGCCTGACGATCATGCATCAAACAATGATGACGGCGTCCATCTTTGGGTTCTCCGGGCCGGATTCTGCCTGGCAAAAGGAAGGCAAGGTCAAATTCCTCTGCCCGGTTCCCGGTTACGACCGCCACTTTTCCATTTGCGAGCAGTTTGGCATTGAAATGCTGAATGTACCTATGACCGCCCATGGCCCCGACCTGGACGCGGTAGAGCAGATGGTCCAGCAGGACCCCAGCATCAAAGGCATGTGGTGTGTACCTAAATATTCCAACCCGACCGGCGTCGTCTACAGCGACGAAACCGTGCAACGCATAGCGGGACTGGGCAGGATTGCCGGCGCCAATTTCCGCGTATTCTGGGACAACGCCTACGCAGTGCACGACCTGTCAGATACGCCGCCGCGACTGGCCAGTATTTTTGATGCCTGCAGGCAGCGGGGGACGGAAGACTCGGTGTTGCAGTTTGCGTCCACTTCCAAAATAACCCATGCAGGCTCCGGAGTTGCTTTCGTGGCCGCATCCAAAGCCAATCTTGCGGGCCTGCAGAGGGTACTCAGCGTACTCAGCATTGGGCCGGACAAGGTCAATCAACTGCGCCATGCCAAGTTTTTTGCGGCGCCGGGAAGCTTGCAGGCGCATATGCGCCAACACGCGGAAATCATCAAACCGCGCTTCGCATCCGTACTGAAGCACCTGCAATCCGCCTTCGGCGACAACGATCTGGGACAATGGGAAGCGGCAGACGGCGGCTATTTCATCTCTTTTGATACCCGGCCGGGTCTAGCGCAAGAAGTGGTACGACTGGCGGGCGAAGCCGGTGTGAAGTTGACGCCCGCAGGAGCCACCTACCCTTATGGGCGGGATCCGGAGGACAAGAATATTCGCATTGCGCCAACTGTACCCACGGTTGAGCAGGTGGATGCCGCAATGGAGGTGTTTGTGCTTTGTGTGAAGCTGGCATCGGTCAAACAGGCGCTTGCCCGGCAGCAGTAGCACTCTTGGCGCCTGCGGGCGCCAAGAATTTTGGTGAGCCTGACGGTCAAACCTGGGGCAGGCATTCACCTTGTTTTGAACTGTGCAGATTGCGTCAAGAACTGTTCAGCGCAAGGCGGAAGAATATGAGCCACATGTAACAATCGTGCACTTTCAGTGCGGCCCCCGTCCTGTTCCAGACAGGACGGGGGCTTGTTGGTATAACGCTATGGGTAAATATGGGTGTGGGCTTGATACCTACAACCCGGGCAACCTCTTACACACCCATATTCTTCAGCGTTTCCAGCAAGTCCCTCAGCACCACTGACGCACCGGGGTGTCGCTCCTCAAGCCGCTCGACCAGCAATTCCAGCGTTTCCAGAGGGGTTGGGTCAAGCACTTGTTCGCCATCGCCGTCGCGCAAATGCGATTCAATCGCCTGCATAAGTTGCTGCTGCTCAATGCTTTGCTCGTCGTCGCCAAAACGGTCGTGCAGTTCGCTCATTAGATTTTCTATCTTGGCTCGGGCCATGGTTAACTCCTTGGGTGGCGTAATGGGTTTATTCAGGAAGCTTAGACCGGACCCACAGTTTTGTGGCTGGAGGGCTCCAGAAACCGTTTCAGAAGACCGGCGACCAAAGCCGGTTTTTCGGCGTGCAGCCAGTGGCCGGTTTCTGGCACCACTTTCAGCTGCGCCCGAGGAAAGCGCGAACGAATCTCATCCTCATGCGCGGGCTGGATGTAGTTGGATTGCCCGCCTTTCACAAACAGACAAGGCTTTTCAAAGCGGCCGGACCGGTTGGCAGCAATCAGCTCCGGGTAGTCGCGGCTGAGCGCGGCGAGGTTCATGCGCCAGCTGAACGCGCTGCCGGAGCGCATTAGGTTTTTCAACAGAAAGCCGCGCACCGCCTGCTCTTCCACATGCTCACCCAGTTGCCGGTCGGCCTGCTGACGATTCTCGAGTTGAGCCAAATCTATGCCATTGAGGCCGGCAAACACGCGGTTGTGGTGGGGGTTGTAGCCCACCGGGGCAATATCCAGCACTGCCAATTTTTTTATCGGGCCCGGGTGAGCCAGCGCAAGCTCCATAGCGACTTTGCCGCCCAGCGAGTGGCCCACCAGGCTGGCGGTGCCAATACCTTGGGCCGTCATCCAGCGCTGCACCTCTGCAGCCATAACGCCCAGCGGAGCTTGCGCCCGGTGCGCAGATCGCCCGTGATTGGGCAAGTCCAGGCTGTAAACATGAAATGACTCGGCCAACACGCGAGCGACCCCACCGAGGTTTTCAAGCGAGCCAAACAGGCCGTGCAAGAGCACCACCACCGGGCCCGCTCCCGCCTCCCGGAAGTGAATCATCAGTCGCTCTCGGGCCGCGGAATCATGGGCTGAAACGGAAATGCAGCAATCTTGTCCGACGATTTCACCTCGGTTATGCGCACTACGCCTTCCTTTTCCACCTCATCAATGCGCACAATGGCGTGCATCGGGATATAGGAACGCTTAACGGACGCGAACTCGCTTTTAAGTTTTTCTTCGCCTGGGTCCACCACCAGTTGATGGCGGTCTCCGAAGACAAATTCCTCTATTTCAATGAAACCGTACATCTCGCTCTGGTAAATAGCGCGCGCGTAGATCTCATACACTTGGCTTTGATTGTAGAAAATGACTTTGTATAGGGTGGAATTAGCCATACAACTCTCTGGGTGAGGACTTAAGCCGGTTTCGCCGGCCAATTGCGCAGTAACACTTCAACTCTTTCTGAGACGGGTCAGTTTGCGACTGGTTTTGTGCAAGCAAGGCAGAAAAGATGACTCTACACGAGCAAACAACCATTTTTTACGCCGCCATGGGCAAATCCTGGCGTGAGCTGAATAGTAACATTTCGAAGGGCGCACACTCTATTGGGTTTGAAGGTGCAAAAACAAGCACCGCCTGGTTCTCTGGGCAATCCTATAACACATCAGTATAATGCGCGCACAAAATTTGACCTGCAACTCCAGCCGGTCATACTTACCGCTAAGATACGGACAGACAATGTCAGACCAGCAGATACCTACAACCGGCGCCAAGAAGCTTTTCATCCAGACCCACGGCTGTCAGATGAACGAATACGATTCATCACGTATGCGCGACCTGCTTGGCGCGTCCCACCAGATGGTGCAAACGGACGACCCCAACGATGCCGACGTGCTGCTGGTCAATACCTGCTCAATCCGCGAAAAAGCCCAGGAAAAGCTGTTTCATCAGCTAGGCCGCTGGAAGGCACTCAAGGACAAGAAGCCAGGACTGGTCATTGGTGTGGGCGGCTGTGTGGCCAGCCAGGAAGGGGATGCCATCGCCCAGCGGGCACCCTTCGTGGACCTGATCTTTGGCCCTCAAACACTGCATCGCCTGCCCGAGATGCTGGACACTCCGCGCCCCAAAGGGGCGGTGGTGGTTGACATCAGCTTCCCCGAGATCGAGAAGTTCGACAACCTGCCCAAGCCCGAAGCCGACGGCGCCACTGCGTTTGTCTCCATCATGGAAGGCTGCTCCAAGTACTGCACCTTTTGTGTGGTGCCCTACACTCGGGGTGAAGAGGTCAGTCGCCCCTACCCCGACGTACTGGCCGAGGTGGCTCACCTGGCAGCTCAGGGCGTGCGTGAGGTCAACCTGCTGGGGCAGAACGTCAACGCTTATCGGGACGAGGGCCTGACCGGCAGCGTTGATCTGGCCGAGCTGATCACCATGGTGGCGGACATCGACGGCATCGACCGCATTCGCTTCACCACGTCTCATCCGGTCGAGTTCACCGATAGCCTCATTGAGGTTTACAACGATGTTCCCGAACTGGTCAGCCACCTGCACCTGCCGGTGCAAAGCGGCTCTGACCGCATCCTCATGGCCATGAAACGCGGTCACACGGCGCTGGAATACAAGTCAAAACTGCGCAGACTCAAAAAAATACGCCCCAACATGAGCTTCTCATCGGACTTTATTGTCGGTTTTCCTGGTGAAACCGAACAGGATTTCCAGGCCACCATGAAACTCATCACCGACATTGGCTTTGATACGTCGTTCAGTTTCATCTACAGCCCAAGACCCGGCACCCCCGCCGCCGACCTTCCCGACTCCACGCCCATGGAGCTCAAGAAGCAGCGACTGAGCATTCTACAGGCGCGCATCACCCAGCAGGCTCAGGCGATCAGCCGTGAGATGATTGGCAACACCGAACGCGTGTTGGTAAGTGGTTATTCAAAAAAGGATCCCGGCCAGTTGAGCGGTCGCACAGAGAACAACAGGGTGGTGAACTTCCGCTGTGAACGGCCGGAACTGATTGGCCATTTCGCAGACATCCTCATCGAAGAAGCCCTGCCCAACTCTCTGCGGGGGTCTCTACTGGGGTCCGAACTCGACTGACAAGCCGGTGTCGTAGCTACTCGGCGCAAGCCGTGACGGGTCAGCTTGCGTTTGAACTTGAGCAGAACAGGGCAAAAATGTGACCGGACCGGTGTATAAGATCATTTTTAGCGCCTCCAGCGGCAAATCCGGGCGAAAACTGACCGGCTGCAGGATGTTTGTAGTGCAAGCACAGCCGGGCCCGCAAGGATCGGCGCCTGCCGCCGGCGCTTTTTCTTTTGCAGGTGAATGGTTTTGCGGTACGCTAAAGCCCTATCAGCCAATTGACCACCGAGTGGATACCCAATAACTTGGATACACAACAACCAGCACCAGACAATCCGCCTTCAACCTCCCTCAACCTCGTGCTTGAGCCCAATGACAGCCGCAGGCTGGCGAGCCTCTGCGGCCAGTTTGACAGCCATCTCAAGCAAATAGAGAAGCGCCTGGCCGTACAGATACACCACCGGGGCAACGAGTTTGCCATCCATGGGGAGCATCAGCACGCGGAACTGGCGCGCACGATTCTGCAACAGCTTTATGTGGATACCTCCACAGAGTCGGAGATGACGCCCGCGGAGGTTCACCTGGCGCTGCAGGAAGCGGGTGCCGATGCAATTGCCACGGGCGTGGCCGCCGGCAGCAATCAGCCCGTTATCATTCGCACCAAGAAGTGCACCATCAAACCGCGCGGCAAAAACCAGCAAAAGTACGTGCAGGCTGTGCGCAGCCACGATATTAATTTTGGCATAGGACCTGCAGGCACGGGCAAAACCTATCTGGCGGTCGCCTGCGCGGTGGAGTCCCTGCTGAAAGACGAAGTTGAACGCATTCTTCTGGTGCGTCCTGCGGTGGAAGCCGGTGAAAAACTGGGCTTTCTGCCGGGTGACCTGTCGCAAAAAGTAGACCCTTACCTGCGACCGCTCTACGACGCGCTTTACGAGATGCTCGGCTTTGAAGTGGTTGCCAAGCTGATAGAGCGCCAGGTGATTGAAGTCGCGCCCCTGGCCTATATGCGGGGACGCACCTTGAACAACTCGTTTGTCATCCTGGATGAAAGCCAGAACACCACCCGCGAGCAAATGAAGATGTTTTTGACCCGCATCGGCTTTGGCACCACCGCCGTGATCACTGGCGACCCCACCCAGGTGGACTTGCCTCGCGGGCAGGCCTCTGGCCTGCATCATGCCGAAGGCGTCTTGAGCAAGGTGGCCGGAATCAGCTTCACCCGATTTGAAGCCCGCGATGTGGTCCGCCACCCTTTGGTCCAACGGATCGTGGAGGCCTACAGCGCAGCTGAAGCTGCCGCCGACGATCCTCAACGATAAAAATCCATGGACAGCCAAACATCAGCCGATCACTTGGCGCATCAAGACGTTCCGCCCAGCGCTAACGTCACCGTGCAAATAGCCACCAACGACGAGAACATCCCTTCGGAACAGGACTTCTGCCGCTGGGTGGCCGCCGCCCTACCCGAAAACCGGCAGGATTGGGAGTTGACCGTCCGCATCGTGAGCCTGGGCGAAAGCGAGGCACTGAACCACCAGTATCGGCAAAAACGCAAGCCCACCAATGTGCTCTCCTTTGCAGCGGATCTGCCGCCTGAGTTGAACATCCCGTTGCTGGGGGACCTGGCTATCTGCGCCGCCATCGTCGAGCAGGAAGCCCAGGCGCAGAACAAGAGCCTGGAGGCGCACTGGGCGCATATGACCGTACACGGCACGCTTCACCTGCTGGGCTACGATCACGAGGACAATGCCGAAGCACTCGCCATGGAGACTTTGGAAACCCGTATTCTTGAAACCCTGCAGTATCCGGCGCCGTACGAATAAACACGCCAACCTAGAGCTTAAGTAGGAGCCAAGGGAATTATTATGTCCGACGACCCGTCGAGTAGTTACTCTGCAGCTAACAACGGCCGCCCCCAGGAGCGCTCCTGGCTGGACCGTCTGCTGCAGACGTTTACCCATTCGGAGCCCCGATCGCGCGAAGAACTTTTGCAGATTATTCGCGAAGCAGCTCACAATAAAGTGGTGGATCAGGAGGCGGTGGATATCATAGAAGGCGCCCTGAGCGTGTCCAATTTGCAGGTGCGCGAAATCATGATTCCGCGGGCGCAAATGGTGGTGATCAAGGCGGGGGAAGAGCCCAGCGAATTCTTGCCCAAGGTCATCGAGTCCGGCCACTCGCGCTTCCCGGTGATCGGCGAGTCTGTGGACGAGATCAAGGGCATATTGCTGGCCAAGGATCTGCTTCCCCTTATTCTCGACAATCGCGACAACTTCACCCTGGAAGAAGTGCTGCGGCCAGCCAACATCATTCCCGAAAGCAAGCGTCTCAACGTACTGCTGAAGGAATTCCGCGAGCGGCGTTATCACATGGCACTGGTGATCGACGAATATGGCGGCATCTCCGGACTGGTCACCATTGAAGACATCCTGGAAGAGATTGTCGGCGAGATAGAAGACGAAACCGATGAGGACGAAGAAGATTTCATTCGCCAGGTTGCCGAGCGTGAGTACGTGCTGAAGGCGCTGACCCCGATTGAAGACTTCAATGAACGCTTCAAAACCAATATCAGTGACGAAGAGTTTGATACCGTTGGCGGCATAGTGACCCAGGCGTTTGGTCATATGCCCATGCGCAATGAAGTGGTTGAGCTGCACGGCTTCACCTTCCGCGTACTCTATTCCGACAGCCGACAAATCCACCTGCTGCGCCTGACGCTGCCCGCTGCCTGAGCCCATGACCGCCCGCTCGCCTTCGCCCACCTGGCTTTCCCTGCTGATTGCGTTTATGGCGGGCGCTCTGCTGCCGGTGTCGCTGGCACCGTTCAACATTTGGCCACTGGGCATCGTCAGCCTGGCGGTGCTGGCGCACCAGGTCAACCAGCAAAGGGCGGGGCGCTGTTTTTTGCTGGCGCTTAGTTACGGTTTGGGCCTGTACGGGGTGGGGGCAAGTTGGGTCTACGTCAGTATCAATCAGTTTGGCTCGGCGCCGCCCGCCCTGGCCGCGCTGCTTACCTTGTTGTTTGTGGTGGGCTTGAGCCTGGCACTGGCCCTGCCATTTTTGCTTTATGGCCGTTTCATTGCCATGCACCGCCTGGCGCTGGTGGCCGGCTTCCCGGCATTCTGGGTGCTGAATGAGTGGTTTCGCAGCTGGTTTCTGACCGGCTTTCCCTGGCTTTACAGCGGCTACGCACACCTGCACACGCCTCTGGCAGGCTGGGCGCCCACCCTGGGCGTGTTCGGTGTCAGCTTGGCGGTGGCCTTCACGGCGGCGGTGCTGGTTTACCTGGTTCAGGCCGTACGGCTGCGGCAAACCCGCAGTCGGTTGACCTGGGCCATGGGGGGCGGATTGGCTGCTGTTTGGCTAACGGGTGGGCTGCTGTTGTTGCCCCAGTGGACTCGCCCGGTTGGCGAACCGGTCAGCGTGGGCATGGCGCAGGGCAATATTCCCCAGGAACGCAAATGGGACCCCAGCTTTCGCAGTGAAACCTTCCGCATTTTTACCGGCCTTTCCCGCCCACTCTGGCAGCACGACTGGGTAATCTGGCCGGAAGCGGCCATCCCCTTGATGTACCACAGCGCGCAGCGCGAGTTGGACGCCCTGGCGGCACTGGCCAACCAGACAGACACCGTTTTCATCACCGGCATCCTCTACGACAACCCAGAGCCGGAGCACTACTACAACAGCCTGGTGGCGCTGGGCAAGGGTGAAGGTATCGAGTTCAAGACCCGCCTGGTGCCCTTTGGTGAATACGTGCCCCTGGAGCATTGGCTGCGGGGGCTGATCGACTTTTTCAATCTGCCCACCTCCATTATCCACCCCGGCCCCGCGTACAGCGGAGGCCTGCGCGCCAAGGAAGTCATCATCGCGCCAACCATCTGCTACGAGGTGGTGTACCCGGACCTGGTGGCCGCGCGCGCGCGCGGCAGCCACGTGCTGTTGACGGTCAGCAACGATGCCTGGTTTGGCAATTCGATAGGCCCTGTCCAGCATTTTCAAATGGCGCAGATGCGGGCGCTGGAAACCGGGCGCTACATGGTGCGCTCCACCAATAACGGTATCAGCGGCATAATCAATCCGCGCGGCAAGCTGGAGGTGGTTGGCGGGCGTAATACTCAAGAAGCCATAGAAGGCAGTATTCAGCCGCTGGAGGGCGTAACGCCATTTTTGATCTGGCGCTCCTGGCCAGTGGTTCTGGGTAGCCTGTTGGTGCTTGCCGGTTTAGCGCTGCGCCCCGGGTCTCGCAGGCTCAGCACCTAGATTGCTGTGGCCACAAATAGCAACGGCCGCAGGATTCTTACCCCGCAGCCGTTGCAATTGAGCTGCAAAAGCGCTTTATTTGCGGGTCGCGCGCAGCATCCAGGCTGTCTTTTCATGGATGCGCATACGGTCGGACACCAGCGCGGCAGTGGATTCATCATTGGCTTTTTGCGCCACCTCGAACACTCGCCGAGAGGTTTTTACTACCTGCTCATGACCGCGTGTCAGGGTGTCCACCATGGTGTTGGCGTCCGGCACCCCTTCTATTTCCTGGATGGATGACAGCTCTGCCAGGGCGCGGTAAGTACCCGGCGCTGGCACATCCAGCGTGCGAATGCGCTCGGCAATGTCATCCACCGCTACCGCCAGCTCCTGGTAATGCTCTTCAAACATCAGGTGCAACTCCCGAAACAGCGGCCCGGTGACGTTCCAGTGGAAGTTATGGGTTTGCAGATACAGCGTGTAGGTGTCAGCCAGCAGCGCCTTCAGGCCTTCGGCCACTTCCAGCCGGTCTTCGGTGTTAATGCCAATATCAATTGTTGTCATAATTCTGCTCCTAAAATCATCGTGGAAAACCCGTGCTCTCAAAACGCACCCGAGCCCAGCGTGGCATGGAACCCTGTGGCGTCTATACGCAGCGGTTACGGGTTTATCTTTAACCGCCCACCAATCAGAGCAGGTGCGTTGGCAGCCGATCGGCTCATCCGGTGACTGTGCTGATTGCGGCTAATCGTGTGCAGCACGGCTCTGGGCTCAGGCGTGAACTTAATGATCAAGACAGTTCCAGCTTCCACTCCAGTGCCACGCGCAGCAGTGCCGCCACACTGAGAGCGTCGGTGATTTCGCCGCTCAACACCATGCGCACGGCCTCCGTCAGCGGCAGCTTTTTCACCTCGATGTCTTCGCTGGCATCCAATTGCTGCTGCCCGGCGGTCAAGCCTTGCGCCAGAAATATGTAACCCACTTCATCGGAAACCGAGTTGGTGGTGTGCAAAGTCAGCAACTGGCGCCAGCGGGACGCCCTGAGACCACACTCTTCCTCCAATTCGCGTTTGGCACAATCCAGCGGGTCTTCATTGGGGCCAGAGCCGCCTTCCGGAATCTCCCAGGTAAACTCATTCAAGGTGTAACGGCTTTGCTTTACCAACCAGGTATTGTGCTGATCATCCACCGGAACCACACCGATTGCCCGACCCTTGAAGTGCACCAGCCCGTAGATACCATCACTGCCGGAAGGCGTTTTGACTTCTTCATGATGCACGCTTATCCAGGGGTTTTCATACACGGTGCGGGTGCTCAAACGTTTCCAGCCACCAATTTTTTGCAGTGGCGTGCGGTCTGTATTGTCTAAGGTCATGATGGGGTCCTTGGTCAGGGAGAGGATGGGTGGTGATCTGCGCGCTCAAGCCCCGGAGCCGTTGCTGGCGCGGGTTCTGCTGATTCAAGCTTCTGCGAGATTACCTGCAGCAGACGCTGACCTTTTCTTAACACGGTGGCCGACACAGGCGCTTCGCCCTTAAGGAAAGCCTGCACCTCCTCGTCGTTGAACAAAATAATGAATTCCGGATCACTGCGCACACGGTCGATGTTATAGCCGGCCATCATTGTGTAGCGCGCGAGTTCGGCGTCCGTCCACTTCGCGCCGCCCTTGGCCAGGGATTCGCGCAGCTCTTGCACGCCGGCAGATTCCAGCACCTGTTGGAACTGCGGCAAATTCTGCAACCGCGCAAGGTCCTGCTCGCGCAGCGCGGCTTGCAGCTCCGGGTCATTGACCGCTTGCATGAACGCGGGCGATTGCAGCGTCTTGCGCACGCCAAACAATACCTCGCTGGGGCGGGCCGCTACCGCCGCGCTGAGTGCGGCGGACGAATCCGAGCCGCCCCCCATACGCAGGTTCCAGTCTACCAGGCGCGACACTATCCGCTTTGAGCCCTCCACCCAGCCCGACGTATGAGGGGTGATGGGTCGACCCTGCGCCGCCTCGTAGTTCTCCCGCACAAAGGCGTAGCTCCAGATAACAAATACACCCAGCATTGCACCATAGGCGCAGCTGAACAAAGCCCCGCCCAGTTTATTGGGCAGACCGGGCAACGGCAGCGCGCGGCCGAGCATCAACACCAGCCAACGCGCCAGCAGGCCGGCCAGCAGGAACAAGGCAGAGGCAACGACCACCCACACCAGCGTCGAATTGAGCCTGGCGCCTGTAACATTGGCAACCAAGGCATCACTGACCGGCCGCGCAAAATACAACGAGGCGCTATAGGCCACCACCAGGCTGGCCAGTGCGGCAAGTGAGGGCCAGAACCCACGCCAGAAACCAATCAGCAAGAACACCGTCAACCAAAGTAGCGCCGCAAGGGTCAAATAATCCATAACGCTTGTTCCAATTGTGCACCTGGTCCGAAGGCGCCGGGCGCTTAGCTGCCCCCGCTACAGGAGGCACGCAAACCGGCCCCTGCCTGTGCAAAGATTCTCCGGGATGGAAGCAAAATCTGCTACCATGCGCCGCCATTTTGCCCGCTTGGGTGGGACAGTGCATGCAACTTCGCAGCATTGCCGTTTTCCACAACTTTTGCCAGATTCCGGTTGGATCAAATCACTATGCCTAATGCCTCCGAAACCCTCAGCGCCCTGTCCTCCGACCGCGAATTCCTGCCGCGCCACATTGGGCCGCGCGACATGGAAGTCCGCCAAATGCTCGAAGCGCTGGGCCTGACAGAACTGCAGAGTTTAATCGAAAAAACCGTGCCGCAAAGCATCCGCAGTCAAACCACCCAGAGTCTGGCGTCACCGGTGAGCGAGCAGGCGGCTCTGGCGGAGCTGAAAACCAAAGCGCGCAGGAACCGCTTGCTCAAGTCGTACATCGGCATGGGCTACCACGATACCTTTGTCCCGCCAGTTATCCTGCGCAACGTCATGGAAAATCCCGGCTGGTACACCGCTTATACCCCCTACCAGCCGGAGATTGCCCAAGGGCGACTGGAAGGCCTGCTGAATTTCCAGCAGATGGTCATGGACCTGACCGGCATGGAGATGGCCAATGCCAGTCTGCTGGATGAAGGCACGGCCTGTGCCGAAGCCATGGCCATGAGCAAGCGGGTCGCTAAGAAAAACCGCTCGAACGTGTTTTTTGTAAGCCATGATGTGCATCCGCAGACCCTGGCAGTGGTCCGGACCCGCGCCGAATTCTTCGGCTTTGAAATCGTGGTGGGCGACGCTCGCACGGACCTGGCCCAGCGGGACTGTTTTGGTGTGCTGCTGCAGTACCCGGGCACCAGCGGCGAGGTGCTGGATCTGGCGCCCATCATTGAGCTGGCACACAGCAAAGACGCGCAGGTAACCGTAGCGGCAGATATTTTGAGCCTGGTGCTATTGCGGGCGCCGGGCGCCATGGGTGCCGACATCGTGGTTGGCAGCAACCAGCGCTTTGGTGTGCCCATGGGTTTTGGCGGCCCGCACGCGGCGTTTTTTGCCTTTCGTGAGGCTTACAAGCGCGCCGCACCGGGCCGCATCATCGGCGTATCCATAGACTCCCGCGGCAAGCAGGCGCTGCGTATGGCCATGCAGACCCGGGAGCAGCACATTCGCCGTGAGAAAGCCAACTCCAATATCTGCACATCTCAGGTACTGCTGGCTTTGCTCAGCGTTTTTTACGCCATGTACCACGGCCCGGAGGGCCTCAGGCGCATCGCCAAACGGGTGCACCTGCTTACCCGCATGTTGGCCGAAGGCCTGACTGCGCAAAATTTCAAACTGCGCCACGCCCATTATTTTGACACCCTCACGGTAGAAGTTGGTGACAATCAGCAGGCGCTTTTCGAACGGGCGCTGGGCAAAGGCATCAACCTGCGCAAGGTGGGCAAGTCTGCCTTGGCCATCAGCTTGAATGAGACCACAGTCGGCCAGGATGTGGAGGAACTGCTGAGTGTATTTGCCGGCGACACCCACGCGCAGGACCTGACTGCGCTGGAAACCCGCGCGGCGCAAAACGCGGTGATTCCTGCTGCCTGCCTGCGCGACAGTGATTTTCTCACTCATCCGGTGTTCAACCGCTACCATAGCGAGACCGAGATGCTGCGCTACCTGCGCCGCCTGGAAAGCCGCGACATAGCCCTCAATCACGCCATGATTCCGCTGGGCTCCTGCACCATGAAGCTTAACGCCACCGCCGAGATGATCCCGGTCACCTGGCCGGAGTTTTCCCGCCTGCATCCTTTTGCGCCACTGGACCAGGCGCAGGGATACCTGGAAATGTTCGGCGAACTGCAGGAAATGCTCAAAGCCTGTACCGGCTACGACGCCATCAGCCTGCAGCCCAACGCCGGCTCTCAGGGAGAATACGCGGGGCTGGTGGCCATAGCCCGCTACTTTGCCGCCCGAGGCGAAACCCAGCGCGACGTCTGTCTGATCCCCGCCTCTGCCCACGGCACCAACCCGGCCTCCGCACAAATGGTTGGCATGAAGGTCGTGGTGATTGGCTGCGACGCTCAAGGCAACGTGGACACTGACGACCTGCAGGCACGCATCACTAGCCTGGGGGAGCGGATAGCGGCCCTGATGATTACCTACCCTTCCACCCACGGCGTGTTTGAAGAAAACATCAAGGACATCTGCGAGCTGGTACACAGCGTGGGCGCACAGGTTTACATAGACGGTGCCAACATGAACGCCCTGGTGGGCCTGGCAGCGCCCGGTGTTTTCGGCGGCGATGTGTCGCACCTGAACCTGCACAAAACCTTTTGTATACCCCACGGCGGCGGCGGCCCTGGCATGGGCCCAATTGGTGTCAAAGAGCACCTGGCGCCCTACCTGCCGGGCCACCCGGTGCAGTCGGTACCGCAGACTGATCCCGCCAACGGCACCATCTCTGCGGCCCCCTGGGGCTCGGCCAGCATCCTGCCAATCAGCTGGATGTACATTCGTATGATGGGCGCCCAGGGCATGAAAATGGCCAGCGAATACGCCATCCTCAACGCCAATTACATAGCACTGCGATTGCAGCAGCACTACCCTATCCTTTACACGGGCCGCAACGGCTTTGTCGCGCACGAGTGTCTGCTGGATCTGCGCCCGCTGAAGGAGTCCAGCGGCATCAGCGAAGAAGACATTGCCAAGCGCCTGATGGACTACGGCTTTCACGCGCCGACCATGTCCTTCCCCGTGGCCGGCACTTTGATGATTGAGCCCACAGAGAGTGAATCCAAAACCGAGCTGGACCGATTTTGCGACGCCATGATTCAGATTCGCAATGAGATTGCGCGCGTGCAAAGTGGGGAGTGGCCCGCTGATGACAACCCACTGGTCAACGCCCCACACACCCTGGATGACTTGCTGGACGAGTCCTGGAACCACGCCTATAGCCGAGACACTGCAGCCAGACCGCTCGGCTACCTGCACACGCACAAGTTCTGGCCCAGCGTTAATCGCATTGACAACGTCTATGGAGACAGGAATCTGATTTGCTCGTGTCCGAGCGTGGAAGATTATGTGGAGTGATGAGTGACGTCAGTGCCGGAAACTGCCGCTTGCCTTTGGACACTGTGCCAAAGCGGTAACTTTAGGCGGGAAGGCGTTTACTGAGTTTAGGGAATGAGATAGTCATCTCTCCGTTCACGCCCGCTTTTTCCAAAGCCGAGAAAAAAATTGGGCCTCATCAGAGGCCCATGGGTTCACCAAAGTAAATCCACCAACGCGTTATACCAGTTTTCGCCCATCTTACGGGCGCCCGCGTCGTTCGGGTGTACACAGTCATCCGCATCCTGTGGGTCCGAATTGGTCCAGAGGTCGGCCACAAAAATGGGCGAACCCGGCAAGCTTGCGTTCTCGGCCCAACTCGGCACAGCTTCGATCAGGTTCTGCGCGTTTTGCAACGCTGCCTGATTGCTGCAGTTGTCGGTAATGACCTTGTGGATCTGCGCCACCACCACGACGATATTGGGGTTGTGGCCACGCATTTGTTGCACCAGCGTGGTGTAATTATCCAGCACTGTCTGCACAGGCGTGTTGCCTCCCCAAATGTCATTGACCCCCAACTGCAGAAGCACCATGTCGGGGTTATGGCTTGGCATCAACTTGCTTAAACCTGGAAAGGTCTGCCCTGCAAAGCAGTTGGGCAAGGTGAAATCAGATTGGGCGTAATTCATCGTATTGGAGCAACTGACCGCCGAGTGGCGAATGCCGCCGCCGCAGTCGTCACTGTATTCCCCGACAAATTCGTAATGGGTGATGCCGCTGTCCTGTAACCGCTCGTGAAGATATTTTTTATAGCAACCGGGGCCGGCCGATATGGAGTCTCCAACAATCATGATTTTGGGAAGCGTGACGGACTCAGGGAAGATTGAGTTGGCCATTTGTCCGGAGCTGCTGCTTGAAGAAGAACTGCTTGAAGAAGAACTGCT
>CAYNST010000074.1:0-16780 GCA_964399955.1 uncultured Cellvibrionaceae bacterium
ACGAAAAAATGGCCTCCAGCAGTGGTGATGAGGAAACGTCAACAGACCCTAATGCGCCTCGGTCTTTTGTGTGCCACAGCGCTCGCAGGTGTACAGGGTGATCAGCCGCCCCTGCTTGACGTCAAACTGCTTGTCTTTAACCACCTTCCATTTATGAAACCCCTCGCGGCAGAGGCTCTTGCCCTTGTGCTTCTGCGCCAGACTGGGCCGCTTGAAGGGTAGAACATTGCCCATCACATCCCCTCCTACATCATGGCCTGCGGCAACTGCCGGGTGCCGTCAAAGGTTTGCAGCCAGGTTAACAACTGGTTGGCCGGTACTGGAGCGCTGTAGTAAAAACCCTGTGCAAGGGTACAGCCCAGGCTGCGCAAGGTGGCCTCCTGTTGCTGTGACTCCACACCCTCAACCACCAGGTCCACATCCAGTGCGGTTGCCAAAGCCAGCACGCCTTTGATCAACCGGTTATCTTTGTTGCCGGCGGAAATGGTTGCGGCAAAGGAGGCATCCAACTTAAGGCGGTTGACGGGTAAATCCTGCAGACAGAGCAGTGAAAAGTCGCCCAGACCAAAGTTATCCAGCGCCAGCTTCACCCCCAGGCTGCGGACCTCGGCCAAGGCACCCCGCAAGGAGTGAGCCATGGCCAAGGATGACTCCGGCAACTCCAGCGTCAGCAGACCCGGGCGAACTTGAGCGGTGGCCAGTGCCGCCCTCACACCTGCCAGCAAGGTGGCGGACTGGTACTGCACGGCAGAGAGGTTGACAGAGACCGGCAGCGCATACCCCAGCTCGTCAGCCCACTGGGCGCAGTCGCGGCAGGCGTGCATCAATACATACTGGTCCAGCTCTACCATCAGGCCGCACTTTTCCGCAATGGGGATAAAATCGGCGGGCTGCAGCAGGCCAAGCTCGGCGTGGTTCCAGCGCACCAGCGCCTCACAGCCCTCCACACGCCGCCGCTCCAAATCTATCAGCGGCTGGTAATACAGCTCAAACTCGCCCTCTGCCAACGCCCGCGTCAGCTCTTCTTCTGCCAGGGTGCGGCTGAACTCAGGAATGCCCGGTGTGGCCTCGTAAATGATGAACTGATTCTTGCCGCCGTGCTTGGCGCGGTACATGGCAGAGTCTGCATTGTCGGAAAGCTCCTCCAGAGTACTGCCGTGCTGCGGATAAATGCTGATGCCTACGCTCAGCCCAACGGTGATGGGGCGCCCCCCCACCCACAAGGGTTCCGCCAGTGTGGCCAGCAGGCTGTGTCCAACCGCAGGAACCTGGGCGTTGTCATCCAGATCCTCAATCAGAATCACAAATTCGTCGCCGCCCAAACGACAGATGATGTCCTCGGCGCGCAGAGCCTGGCGCAGCTTTTTGGAGACGCACTTGAGCACCTGGTCGCCGGCTTCGTGCCCCAGTGAGTCGTTGACCACTTTGAAGTTGTCCAGATCCAGCAGAATCAAAGCAAAGTGCTTTTTGACCCGCGACGCATGGGCCACTGCCCGGATAAATTCTTCCGTCAGCAGAGCCCGGTTGGGCAGCCCGGTCAGCGCGTCGTGCAGGGCGCGATAGCGGAATTCTTCCGCCAGGCGCTTGAGCTCCTGGGTACGCTGAGCCACCTGCCGCTCCAGCATGACATCACGCTGCTGAATTTGCTCCAGCATACTGTTAATGGCCTGCCCCAGTTGGGCAATTTCGTCGCTGCCGCGCACCCGCGCGCGCAAACCGTAATTGCCGCTCACAACGACGTTCTGGGTAAGCTGGTTTAGTCGGAGCAAGGGCTGGGTCACAATCTTTTGCACCAGGCGCGCCACAAAAACAGCAATCACAATGGCAAACGCAAACGCCAGTACAGAATAAAGAATAAGATAGGCTACGCGCTTTTCTACATCGGCAAAGCTGATCAGCACCTGCAATGTGCCCAGCGGCTCGCCCTGCCAAGCCACTGGATGACTGAAGCGGCGACTGGAAAAACGCAAACCCACGGCGTCAAATTCGTCGCGGTCGGATACGGGCATGACATGGCGAACAAGTATTCTGCCGGCGCTGTCCGTAAGCTCGGCTTCTACAATGCCGTGAGTGGTGGAGACCGTCTGCAGCAGGTTGACGGCGGTGTCGAACTGCTGCTGCGCCAAAGCGTGCGCCAGGTTGGACGAAAGGGAGGTAAGCTGACTGGTTATCTGTTCATGTTTTACGCGCTTTACCAGTCTCAGGTCCTGCATGACAAAAGCTGCCAGCACGCACAGCAGGGCAATAGCCGCACTGGCTGCGGTAATCAGCGTCAGCTTGGTACGTATGTTGATGTCGCGAATGCCGCTCATGCTTAATTAGTCCCGCCCGGCCCAGTCAGGTACCCGATGAATTTCACCGTTATACGTCAGTATTGGCGTTGAGCAGTGCCTGGGGCCGCTCTTGGCGCACAAAAAATGACTGCCTCGGTTGATATTTGGGACTCCCGCACACGGCAAGTGTTCTGGAACTGCCAGCCACACCGCCTGCCAAGTGCAGAAAATGCTACGCAGTTCATACTTTATTATTATTTCTAAGGCGCCCCCGCCATACAATCCTACCACTCCACCAAGTCCAAATTCAAAGCGGCCCATACTCTATCATCAAGCCGGCCAGAAAAATGTGAAATGGCTCACCATCGGTTGCACCGCAAGCGGTGCGCGGCCCCGCTTGCGGGTGTGGGGCCGCGCCCAGCATGGGGGCTTATTGAACGTGCACAACTCCCTCTTCAATTTTTGCCTTCCAGGTTTGCGGCCCGGTCTGGTGCACAGACTCACCGCGACTGTCCACCGCCACAGTCACCGGCATATCGCGAATCTCAAACTCGTAGATGGCCTCCATCCCCAAATCTGCAAACGCCAGCACGCGTGCACCCACTATAGCCTTGGACACCAGATAGGCGGCGCCACCCACCGCCATCAAATACACCGCCCGGTGATCGCGAATGGCGTCAATGGCCAGCTCACCGCGCTCGGACTTGCCAATCATGCCGATCAGGCCGGTTTTTTCCAACACCGTGCGGGTGAATTTGTCCATCCGTGTGGCGGTGGTGGGCCCTGCCGGCCCCACCACTTCGTCGCGCACAGGATCCACAGGCCCCACGTAATAGATGAAACGGTTGGTGAAATCCACCGGCAGAGGCTCGCCCCTGTCCAGCATGTCCACCATGCGTTTATGCGCCGCGTCGCGCCCGGTCAACATTTTGCCGGACAGCAGCAGCGTCTCGCCGGGCTTCCAGTCCTGTACGGCTTCGGCGGTTATCTCGTCCAGATTCACACGCCGGGTATCGGCCCCCACCTGGCGGGTTATCTCCGGCCAGTCGTCCAGACTGGGTGCGCTCTGCAGTGCGGGCCCGGACCCGTCCAGCTCAAAATGGGCATGGCGGGTGGCGGCGCAGTTGGGGATAATGGCCACCGCCTTATTTGCCGCGTGGGTGGGGAAGTCCTTAACCTTCACGTCCAGTACCGTAGTCAGCCCACCCAGGCCTTGCGCGCCTATCCCCAGGGCGTTGACCTTGCTGAACAACTCCAGCCGCAGGGCTTCGGCGCGGTTAGCGGCACCGCGGGCTTCCAGCTCCTGGATATCAATGGGCTCCAGCAGCGCCTCCTTGGCCAACAGCATGGCTTTTTCCGCAGTGCCGCCTATGCCTATGCCCAGCATACCCGGCGGGCACCAGCCGGCGCCCATCTGCGGCACCATTTTCAACACCCAATCCACCACAGAGTCCGACGGGTTGAGCATGGCAAACTTGCTCTTGGCTTCCGAGCCACCCCCTTTGGCCGCCACGTGCACATCCAGCGTATTGCCCGGCACCACCTGATAATGGATAACCGCAGGCGTATTGTCGCCGGTATTTTTACGCGCACCGTCCGGGTCCGCCAGGATGGACGCGCGCAGAACGTTGTCAGGGTTGCGGTAGGCGCGGCGCACGCCTTCGTTGATCATCTCTTCCAGGCCCATGTCGCCCTTTATCTGTACCGCCATGCCCAGCTTGACGAACACGGTAACTATGCCGGTGTCCTGACAGATGGGCCGGTGCCCCTCGGCGCACATGCGCGAGTTGATCAGGATTTGCGCCATGGCATCCTTGGCCGCCGGGTTGGCTTCTTTCTGGTAGGCCTGGTGCAGCGCCTGAATAAAATCCTTGGGGTGGTAGTAGGAAATAAACTGCAAAGCATCTTCAACGCTGGCAATAATATCTTCCTGGCGAATAACGGTAGCCATGAACGCTTTCTCCAAATTGTTTGGGTGTCACTCTTCAGCCCCTCCCGTGACGGTGCACAGGTTTGACGCACCGTTTTCAAGCAGCCAGGGGCAAATTGGGGGGCTGAGCTGAATAGTCACCCCGGGGTTGCGGGGCACAGGCCCCACCGGCAAGGTGCCCTAAGGGCAGTGTCAGCGGCTCTTCAGCTCCAACAGCTCGCGGTTGATCTGCAGGCGAAACGCATCCACGGCTTTGATCGCCTCCTCGGTAGAGGCCACGCGCTTGCGCAGGTCGCCGTCCAGTGCATCCAGCTTCTGGTTCAGGGCGTTGAGTGTTTGCGTTTGGCCAGCCACGGCGCTGTCGGCCCGCGCAATGACCGCCTGCTGCCCGTCCATTAGCTCGGCCAACACTTTGAGCTCGCCGGTCATTTCCCCCACCTGCTTTTTCAAATTGCCGTCCAGTGAGGCGAGCGCTTTTTGCGTTTTTTCGGCATCGGCGCGCAGTTGCTCTATGGATTTGCGATTGCGGTCGTTGGACACCCCCCACAGTTTGCGAATTTCCGAAGCGTTCTCTTTTACGTTGGCCTGCAATACCGTCAGTGACTGGGTGGACTCGTTGTCTGCCAAACGCAGGCGACCTTCCAGGTCGGCTATGCGCCGCTCCGCCAACACCAGGTTGCCGGCGCTGAGTGCCAACTGGTCCTGGGCGCTTTGCAGTTGTTGATACACATAACCGGCAAACGCCAGGCCTGCCAGGGCGACAAACAGCGCAACCACAGCCAGCCCCCTGCCGCCGCTGCCCGAGCGCTTGCCTGAAGGAGCCGGCCTGCGAGGAGGCGGCGTTTGCTGGCTGCGTGGGCGGGAACCGGTATGTTCTTCTGGTTCGCTCGGCAGGGCTGATATTGTAGGTTCGTGTCGGTCACTCATTGCTTTTGGTCCACGCGGAAAATTCGATTAGACAGTGTCACTCTTCAGCTCAGGCTACAGTTTTCCCAACAGTCACGGGAAAAACCGAATAAACACTAGAGCGCATTCACTGCAATTGTTGCAAGCTACAACAATAGTAGCTGCCCACCTCAGGCTCAAATACAAACAGCAACAAGCGGAGCGGCATGGCGTGCGCGGTATCAACCGGCTGCCCCGGCGGGCTTGGTGCACAATTTTGCCACTATTTGACCGCCGCCCCAACCGCCGGGCACAAAAAAGGGGCCAAACGCCCCCTTTGAATGCTTAAGGCCCAGGGCCGCCGGTTACGCCAGGTTTTTGTTCACAAATTCCCAGTTGACCAGCGCCCAGAATGCCTCAAGAAATTTGGGGCGCGCATTGCGGTAGTCGATGTAATAGGCATGCTCCCAAAGGTCCACCGTCAGCAGCGGCGTCATGCCTTCTTTGGTCAGCGGGTTGTCGGCGTTGCTGGTGTTGACAATGGCCACGCTGCCGTCGGCTTTTTTCACCAGCCAGGTCCAGGAGGAGCCGAAGTTGTTTACCGCCGAGTTGTTGAACTCTTCTTTGAATTTTTCAAATGAGCCAAAGGCGGATTTGATGGCGTCTGCAACCGCGCCGGTGGGTTCACCGCCGCCGTTGGGGCTCAGGCAGTGCCAAAAAAAGGTGTGGTTCCAGACCTGCGCCGCATTGTTGAACACGCCACCGGAGGAAGATTTGATGATCTCTTCCAGTGATTTGCCTTCAAACTCGGACCCTGGCACCAGACCATTGAGTTTGTCTACGTAAGTCTTGTGGTGTTTGCCATAGTGATACTCCAAGGTCTCTTCGGAGATATGTGGGGCAAGTGCGTTTTTTTCGTACGGGAGAGGAGGTAATTCGAAAGACATGATCGTGAGTCCTTGTTTGTCGTGGATTGACTTTGAGAGGTTAGCTCTTGCTGGCTGGATGAGAGCAAAGCCTATGAGGCGGGCAACAAGGTAGCGCAGCCCAGCGACTCAGCGCAATACAGCCACCGCTCGGGTTGCATCCGGGTTGTGCAGCGCAAGATGAAAAACGCGGTTCCGCACGCAACAATGAATACTTTTGGTGCTGCCCTCTTTGGGGCCGCCTTCACCGGCGGTGCATCCTGTTGCTGGCAGCCGGGGCAGCCTTTGTGTCAAAGCTACCGGCACATCCGGGCGCAAGCTAAACAGTTACTACGCAGCAACAAAAAAAACGGCCCTAAACGGGCCGCTTTTTTGCTAATGCAAAACCTTACATCATGCCGCCCATTCCGGGTACTGGCTGCTCGGGCGCGGAGTTTTTGTCTTCCGGTGCATCGGCTACCATGGCCTCGGTGGTTACCATCAGGCCGGCAATGGATGCCGCAGCCTGCAAGGCGCTGCGAGTTACTTTGGCCGGGTCCAGAATGCCCATTTCAATCATGTCGCCGTACTCACCAGTGGCGGCGTTGTAACCGAAGTTACCGCTGCCCTGACGCACTTTGTCGGCCACAATGGACGGCTCTGCACCGGCGTTGGCAACTATCTGACGCAGCGGAGCTTCCAGTGCACGACGGGCAATGGCAATACCCGCGTTCTGGTCTTCGTTGTCGCCTTTCAGGTTAACCAGTACGTCAACCGCGCGCAGCAAGGCAGTACCGCCGCCAGGCACCACGCCCTCTTCTACCGCAGCACGGGTAGCGTGCAGGGCATCTTCAACGCGGGCTTTTTTCTCGCGCATTTCCATTTCAGTAGCGGCGCCAACTTTAACTACGGCTACACCGCCAGCCAACTTGGCCACGCGCTCTTGCAGTTTTTCTTTGTCGTATTCAGAAGTGGTTTCTTCCATCTGAGTACGAATCTGGCTAACGCGACCCTGAATGGCTTTGGGGTCACCCGCACCGTCAACAATGGTGGTGTTCTCTTTGTTCATGGTGATGCGCTTGGCCTGGCCCAGATGCTCAAGAGAGGCAGTTTCCAGATCCAAACCAACTTCTTCAGAGATGACCGTAGCGTTGGTCAGCACCGCGATATCCTGCAGCATGGCCTTGCGGCGATCGCCAAAGCCCGGCGCTTTACAGGCGGCAACTTTAACAATACCGCGCATGTTGTTAACCACCAGAGTGGCCAGGGCTTCGCCTTCAACGTCTTCGGCAACCAGAACCAGCGGCTTGCCGGATTTGGCAACGGCTTCCAGTACGGGCAGCAGCTCGCGGATATTGCTTACTTTTTTGTCAACCAGCAGGATGTAGGGGCTTTCCAGCTCAACATTCATGCTGTCCTGGTTGTTGATGAAGTAAGGCGACAGGTAACCGCGGTCAAACTGCATGCCTTCAACCACTTCCAGCTCGTTCTCCAGACCGCTGCCTTCTTCAACAGTGATGACACCTTCTTTGCCCACTTTGGCCATGGCATCAGCAATGATGTCGCCGATGGAGGTGTCACTGTTGGCAGAGATGGAACCCACCTGGGCGATAGACTTGGGGTCTTCACAGGGCTGGGCAATGGACTGGATGTGCTTTACCGCTTCAATCACGGCTTTGTCGATGCCGCGCTTCAAGTCCATCGGGTTCATGCCGGCGGCAATGGCCTTCAGGCCTTCATTCAGAATGGACTGCGCCAAAACGGTTGCAGTTGTGGTGCCGTCACCGGCTTCGTCGGAAGCTTGAGAAGCCACTTCCTTGACCATCTGCGCGCCCATGTTCTCGAACTTGTCTTTCAGTTCAATTTCTTTGGCTACGGATACACCGTCTTTGGTTACAGTGGGTGCACCAAACGATTTTTCCAGTACCACGTTGCGCCCTTTGGGGCCCAGAGTGGCTTTAACGGCGTCGGCCAGTACGTTTACACCGCTCAACATTTTCTGGCGGGCCTTATCACCAAATTTAACTTCTTTAGCTGCCATGATCTAAGATTCCTCGAATTCTTTGCCTGAACTTAAAATATTTGGGTGGGGAGTCGCTTACTTCTCGACAACCGCTTTGATATCGCTCTCACTGAGGATGATCAGCTCTTCGCCGTCAACGTCAATGGTGTCGGAGCCGGCGTATTTGCCGAAGACAACGGTATCGCCTATTTTCACATCAACCGCGCGTACATCGCCGTTGTCCAAAATGCGGCCAGAACCTATCGCAATAACCTCACCCCGGTTGGGCTTTTCTTGGGCGGAACCCGGCAGAACAATACCGCCGGCGGTAGTTTTTTCTTCTTCCTTGCGACGCACCAGAACGCGATCGTGTAAAGGACGGATTTTCATCGACTTTTCTCCAAAAAAGTAGTTTGAGATAGTTGCCCCACTACTGCACAAGCAGCTGGGCCGGTTGTTGACAGCTCCGTTACCGGAGAGCCCTTGACGTACCTCGCACTCCGACGACCGGGCAGATGAATCCGCCCAACCCGTGCCGCCCGCGGCATTCACCCACCCGTAGGCGGCGCATCCATGCCTCGGCGGGGCTGCCACCAAAGCGGCCGCAAGCCCAGGAGTACGACAAGGTCAAAAAAGTCTGAGGCCATGATGGGTGCCAGATTTTCTATTTCAATAGCGGCAAGCAAAAAAATTTTGTTTTTGCCTGCGGATGCGACCCATGCCCGCAGGCGTTTAGAAATCCCCGCCTTGTGCTTTGCACCTGTTGCAAGGCAGGCTCAACCCTGGTGCGGTGAACTGACGGTTACTCCTCTTTGTGGTATTCCCCCTCAATGGTTTTGCCGCGCGGGGGCTGGCCAGAGCCCGGGCCGGGCGCCTGGCTGCCCGGCGGGCGCACCATCATCATCTGAATATGCGCCTTGCGCCCCAGCGCGCGCATCAGCAACGCCAGCAACAGCCGACGACACAGGGGAATCAGGCAGGCAAAACCGATCAGGTCGGTAAGAAAACCCGGTGCCAGCAGCAGCGCCCCGCCAACGGCCAGGAACAGCCCGTCGGCCATCTCGCCGGCCGGCAATGAGCCCTGTGCCATCTTCAGCCGCGCCTTATCCAGCGTCGCGCGGCCCTGCTTCTTCAACAGCATCACACCCAGCAGTGCAGTGCCTATGACCAAAGCAATAGTGGGAAAGCCGCCCAATACCTTGCCCACTCGAATAAGAATGAGTATCTCAATCAACGGCACCAGTATTAAAAGTGCAAACAGAATGCGCAAAGCAACCCCCGGGGCAAGCAAAAGCTAAAGGGTGGGGGCTATTGTTGAAAATGCAAGCTGCGGGGGGGGGAATTCTCTTGCCGGCGCGGCGCGGCAAGAAGCCTGGCGCTACCAGGAATAGTTCACGCCAAAGCGGTAGATGGTGTCTGTACGCGAGCGGTCCGGGTTGCTGTCCAGAGTAAAGTTAACAATGTTCCATTCCACACTGACGTTGGCGGACACGCCAAAGCCAATCGGAAAATCCACCCCGGTATCCGAGCGAAACTCGCGCCGGTCCGGCTGCCCTTCAACCCCATCGGAGAGGGGCTGAGTATAGTGGCTGGTGTGATAAAACCGCACAGATGCCGGCAGGTTGTAGCGGAAGCGGGTCAGGGGGCGGGCAGACAGCGCCACTTCCGGCTCGCTCTCCAGTGGGTTGAGCAAACGGTACACTCGGCTGTGCTGCAGGCCCAGCTCAAACGCCAGAGATGAGCGCTCGGACTCCCAGACCTGGTAACCCAGGCCGGACACCACCGTGTATTTTTCCTGTATGTTGAGGTTGTCGTCACTCTCTGCGGCGATACGGTTGGCCAGGTACCACTGCGGCTGGAAAAACCAGTTGAGGTCGTAGGCGGCCATGCCACGGCGGGTGCGCGTGGTGACCGGGACACCGTCGGCCACCCCGGTGACGGTCGACTGGGCGCTGGTTGACAGCCGCAGAATATGGCGCCAATCGCCGTGCCGCAGCTCCAAATCGCTAAGAATCTCGCCGTAGGAAGACTCCACATTGCCGGTCTGCCGCCAGCCGGAGGCGCGTACCATGCCGCGGAAGGCGTAGGTTGCTGCGGCATGGCCGGTGTAGGGCACCACTTGCTTCAAGGTCAGCAGGGGGGCGCGGGTGACGTCGCCGTCTTCGCACTCCAGAATCACCTGCTCGTTGATCATGGCCTGAACCACGCAGGGCAGATCCTTGCCGGGAATCTTCATCTGTTCAGCGGCCTGCATGCCCAATACCGCCCGTTTGGGCACTTTCACCTCACCCAGCTTGTCGGACAACCAGATGACGTCGTCGCCCATAAAACCCTTAAGGCTGCCCTGCAGTGTATCGCCGTTGTCGAGTATCAGTTGCCCCGCCCAGCTGAATTGAACACACATAAGCCCAGCGATGACCGCCAGAACGCGCAACATGAACCACTCCTATTACCTTTAGCGGCGGCAAAAACCAGCAAACGGGCGCAGGCCCAAGTTGAATGAATAGCTTTTTTGCGGAAACCTACCAAGCTTAGCCCAGGATGTAAAAAAATCAGCGGTTGTTATTGCTTTTGTTCAGTGCCGCCAATGGGGCAACTGGACCACCGCTGAGCGGGCCCAACCGCGGCCCGATAAAACCCAAGCCCTGGGGCCGCATGCTACTATTGGCGGGCAAAGCACGCGTTCACTCCCTTGGCGCAAAAGTCGTCCAACAGGCAAACCCAACTGCAATAGATGGCCTCAATTTGAACAGTCCCTCTTTTTGGCTCACTCAGGCTCGGCTTTATATGGACCCGCGCATTGCCAGCGTGTTTCTGCTTGGCATACTCAGCGGGCTGCCCTGGGTGATGATTGGCTCTGCCCTGACGCTCTGGCTGAAGGAAGCCGGCTTGAGCCGCACGGACATAGGCTACGCCGGGCTCATCTTCAGCGTGTTTGCCATCAACTTTCTCTGGGCGCCGCTGCTGGACAAACTCAGCCCCAGGCTGTCGCCGCGCATCGGCCAGCGCCGCTCCTGGATTTTGCTGTGCCAAGCGGTTATTGCCGCAGCTTGCTGCCTGATCGGGTTGTTTACGCCTGAGGTCAGTGCCCGCGCGGTGGTCATGGTGGCGTTGATTATTGCCATTGCCTCGGCCACGCAGGACGTAGCCATAGATGCCTTCAGGGTAGACCACTTTGCCCCCAATGAAACCGCGCACATATCCGCAGCGGCGGCCGCCACCACCGCCGGCTGGTGGACGGGCTACGCCGGCCTGGGTTACCTGCCGCTCATGTTGTCCGACCGCGGCTGGTCCTGGCCCGAGGCCTACCTGCTGCTGGCCGGCATTACTGCCGCCCTCGCCGGCCTCACCCTGCTAAGCCCAGACCCTAAACTGCAGCGCCTGGACCGCTCGCGGCTGCAGGCCGAAGCCTACCAGCGCTTGACCCGGGTAGACCGCCGGCGCCAGCACTGGATGCTGGCACTGCTGGCAAGCCCCTGGGTGTTGATTGTATGGGCGGTGGTGGGTGCACCGGGCCTGTCTGCTGCGGTCAAGCAACACGCCCTTTATGTGCCGGCCGTAGCCGCCACCGCAGCACTGCTGATAGCCACCGCGCTGCATTCGCTGGGCCGCATTGAGCGCGCCATCCGCCCCAACGGCGTACAGCATGCCGGTGCCAGCACCTCTGTGCTGGCGTTTCTGCTGGATACCGTTATTGCCCCCCTGGCAGACTTCTTTCAACGCAACGGCGTGCGCTTTGCCCTGGCACTGCTGGCATTTATTTTTCTGTTTAAAATTGGAGAGGCGTTTCTTGGGCGGATGTCGGTCGTCTTCTACAAGGAGATAGGCTATTCCAATACCGACATCGCCAACTATTCAAAGATGCTGACCTGGTGGGTCACCATCATTGCCGCCATCCCCTGCGGCCTGATCACCGCAAGACTGGGCATTATAAAAGGCTTGTTTATCAGCGGCATTTTTATGGCCGGCAGCAATCTTATGCTTAGCGCCATCGCCCTGGTGGGCCCCAACATCAATTTGTACATTGCCACCGTCATTGTTGACGGCGCAACCTCTGCCTGGGGCACAGTGGCGTTTGTGGCTTTTATATCCATGCTCTGCAACCGCAATTTCTCCGCCACCCAATACGCGCTGATGGCGTCCCTTGCCGCCTTTGGCCGCACCACGCTTGCGTCTTTTTCCGGGCAGATAGTGGACGGGCTGGACGGCAACTGGGCTCTGTTTTTTGTGCTGACGGCGGCAATGATCACCCCAAGCCTGGTGCTGCTGGGATTGTTGAAGGGCAAACTGCGGGAGCGTTACCTGCAAAACGAAAAGACACTGACCGCGCAAGACAGCAACGACCAAGGCTGACGCCTTGCCGTGAAGGGATGTAAGCGTTAGAAACCTGCCAGATGCCCAGCTGCGCTACAGGGGATTGTTTGCGGCGTCCGTTGCAGCAAGGGGAACTGTATAGGCATACAGGCACCCGGCAAGCTATTTTAATAATAGGCGCTGGGGCAGAGGCTGACAAGTAAAAACTTGCAACTGCAGCAGATGCGGACCTGCCCACCCCCACAAGTGGGTGCCGGCGGCGGTCAATCGGCCAGTAAATTGCGAAAGCCGCCCCAGTCAAAGGCCGGGCCGGGGTCTGTCTTGCGGCCGGGGGCTATGTCGCTGTGCCCCACAATGGCTTCTGCCGTCAACTGCGGGTAGGTGCGCAACAACAGCTTGGTGACCTGGCTCAGACAGCCATACTGCGCGGGGGTATAGGGGCAGTCGTCGGTGCCTTCCAGCTCTATACCTACAGAAAAATCATTGCACTCCGCCACCCCCTGATAACAGGAGCGCCCGGCGTGCCAGGCGCGCAGGCCAAAGGGCACAAACTGGGTCAGCGCCCCGCTGCGTTCAATCAGGCAGTGGGCGGATACGGTCATATCGGCAATGCTGGCAAAATAAGGGTGGGCGCCGGCATCCAACTGGTTGCAAAAAAACTGCTGCACATAACCGCCGCCAAACTGCGCCGGCGGCAGGCTGATGTTGTGAATAACCAGCAGCCGAATGGCCGCTCCCGGCGGGCGCGGGTTGTGGTTGGGTGACGGGCAGCGCCTGACCGGCTCCAGCCAGCCTTCGGCGTTTATGCTTATGGGTGGGTTTGCACTGCAGTGGGACACGCGAATACACCTGCCTGGGATAACCGGGGCTCTATTATCCCCACAGCGGCAACCCAGGTACAGCGGCAGATTTTGGCCCGCGTGCTATTTGTCTTTGCTGGCATCCAGCGGCATGGTGGGTTTGCTTTTGCGCATATTGCCCACAATGCTTTCCAGCGCGCGGTCAAACAGCATGGTTTGGTCCAGCGGCTTCAGTTGGCCGTTTTTAAGTGACTGGGCCAGTTGGGCCTGGCTGCGTTCGGCCACCTTGGCGCCGCTGCGGTTTACAAAAATGTACATACCGGTGGGCTTGATAAAAGCGGCCAGGCGGCAGCGCAGCGGTTGGGCGGCCTCCTCGTCCTGCAGGTCAAACCAGGCGCCGCGGGCAAAGTTTTCCACCGCCTGCAGATACACAGCATCGGCTTCATCGCGGGCTTTGGCGGCCGTGGCCTGCGCGCTCTGGGTGTCCTCTGCCGGCGCGGGGCTCGCCTCTGCGGCCAGTGCCTCACCGCGAATGCGGGCCAGGTGCACGGCTTCCAGTTGGGTGAGCAGTTTCTCTATGGCGAAAGGGTCGTAGGAGGTCAGGTCCAGCCCCTGACGCAGGGCCTGCATCAAATTGGGCAAGCGCTTGATAAGCTGCTGACGCCGCTCGGCAGAGCCCGGCAGTTGCACGCTCCAGATCAGCGCCTTGGCGGTTTGCAGTTGCTGCGCCCAGGCTGCGCTGTCCACCCCGGCCTGCAGGCCGGTTACAAACAGCACCTTGCTCCAGGGGCCGGCAAGCAACTGGCGCGCACAGGGGGGCACAGCCTGTGTGCTCAGCAGGCCGTCTATGGCCTCGGCCGCCCGCGCGCGCACCTGCTGCATCCGCGCCTTGCCGTCTTCCGCACTCACAATGCGCTGCTCCACCAGGCTGGCGCGGCGCTTTTCACCCTCTACAAACTGCTCAAAACCGGCCAAAATGGGCGTGAAGACGGCGTCGTTTTCCTGATACTGCAGCAGTACCTGCTCTACCGTAACGCAAATCTGCCTGTACACGGTGTCTTCGGCCGTACGCGGACGGGCCACCGGCTGCCAGCCGATGGCCGCCGAGGTCATGGCATTAAGAAGGCGCCGGGCCGGGTGTTGCGGCTGGGTAAAAAAGTTTTGATCCAACAGCGCCAGTTTGGCCACCGGAATTTGCAGGCGGCACAACTGCTGTTTTATTGCCTGCGCCAGTGCCGGGTCGTGCAGCACAAACCCAAACAGCATCTGCACCATGCGCAGGGTCTCGCGCTCGGTGTAGCTCAGGCTTAGCGGCTGGTGTGCGTGAAACTGCTGGTTGCCCAACAGGTGTTCAAAGTCCAGGTTGGCGCCCGGCGCGGCCTGCAGGGCCAGTTTTTGCGCGCGGTTAAGCCACTGCAACAGGGCGCTGTGGGCCTGCTCCTGGCCCGGGTCGGCGGCACCTTCGGGCGCTGCGGCCTTGGGTGCCGGCAGGCGCTCGGCCAGCTCCGCCAGGATTCTGGGCAACATGGCCAGTACAATGCGGTCAAATTCTGCAAACAGCACCAGCTTGGCCTGGGTGTCCATATCCAGGCGTTTGATCTGTGCCATCATGGCAGAGCATAAAACCTGGGGGCCCAGCGGGTTGTTGCTGTTGGTAACGGCGGCCTGGCAGCAGGCATCCAGGGCGGCGGTAACCGGCTGCAGCCAGTTTTGCAGCTCTCGCTCCACCCTGGCGACGGTTGCTTCCAGCGCCACCAGTTGCTGCAGCTCGTCGTTTTGCACCAGTGACAGCGCATCTGCAGCCAATTGCCCGTCGGCGCGCAAGCTGTCGCGGGGGTCCGCTTCCACGGTTTGCGCAAAGGCTTCGTCCAGCGCCTCCAAAAAGCGGCGCTCCACCGCTTTGCGCTGCACGCGCAGCTCACGCATGGCATCAAAAAAAGCATTTTGGGTGGCATTGTTGGCGGCGGTATCCGCGTGCTGAAACAGGCTGTCGTCGGCACAACTGAAAAACTTAAGTAACCTTTGCAGCAATCGCAGCTTGGCGTGGGCGTGGGCCGCCGCAACCGGCTTGGGCAAACGCGTCAATCGGGAGCGTACATGGCGCTGTAATTCCGGCTCCAGACGAATGACGTTGGCGGGTTCTGACACTGGTTAACCTCCTGCGCAGCCAGGCGACTGCATCCAAAACCACAGCAACACAAAAAGGACCGTTGCTGACTTCTATTGGCTTGGATACGCCTGACTGAACAAAGTTTGTGCAAAATTGGGTCTAAAGTAACTTTATCACATAGTACGCACGGCAAGATGATTGAATCATCGAAACCCCTGTCGTTCTAAGACTGTTTTAGACGCCAAAATCCACTTTCTATAGCGGACGGTTTTAAATGACACATCCACACCCGCAACAACGGCTTGGCAAGGGCATGATGCTGACAGGCTGGGTCATTGGCCTGATCCTGATGACGTTTTACGCCAACCAGTGGCTGGCCCGGCGCGACAACCCCAACATGATGCCGCTTTCCAGCGAGGGGGGCGGCCTGCGCACCGTGGTTTTGCAGCGCAACCCTATGCATCACTACGTCACCAGCGGCTTTATCAACGGCCAGCCGGTTACTTTTTTGGTAGACACCGGTGCCACTACCGTCTCTGTGCCGCAGCATCTGGCGCCCGCCCTGGGGCTGCAGCCCGGCCAGCCGCAAATGGCGCGCACGGCCAATGGCGTGGTGCAAACCCGTGCCACCCGCATTCAGGAAATGTCCATAGGCACCATTGTGCTTACCAACGTCAGCGCCAGCATCAACCCCGGCATGACCCAGGACGAGATACTGCTGGGCATGAGCGCGCTCAAAAACGTAGAATTCATCCACCGCGACGGCACCCTGACCCTTAACCAATACTACTGACCGGTGATTACACAGGCATGAACATTCAACTAGACCAGCTTGGCCCAGACATCACCCGCGCCGTGCGCTTTGCCCTGGAAGAAGACATTGGCAGCGGCGACATCACCGCCGAGCTGATCCCCCTTAACAAGATCAGCACCGCCGAAGTCATCACCCGCGAGGACTGCGTGCTTTGCGGCACCGCCTGGTTTGACGAGGTGTTTGCCCAACTGGGCGGCCTGCAAAGCATTCAGTGGCATGCAAAAGACGGCGACTGGCTGCCCGCCAACAGCAAACTGGTTACCCTCACCGGCCGCGCCCGCACCCTGCTCACCGGCGAGCGCACCGCGCTCAACTTCCTGCAAACCCTAAGCGGCACCGCCACCCAAAGCCGGCACTACGCCCGGCGGGTAGAAGGCACAGCCATCCAGATTCTGGACACCCGCAAAACCCTGCCCGGCCTGCGCAGCGCACAAAAATACGCCGTGGCGGTAGGCGGCTGCCACAACCACCGCATTGGCCTCTACGACGCCTTCCTCATCAAAGAAAACCACATAGCCGCCTGCGGCAGCATCACCCTGGCGGTCAAAATGGCCAAAGACCTCTACCCCAACCGCCCGGTGATTGTGGAGGTGGAGAACCTGGAGGAGCTGAGAGAGGCGGCAGATTGCGCGGTGAACAGGATTATGCTGGATAACTTCAGCGCGGAGAATTTGCGCCTGGCACTAACGCAGGCAGAGGGGATTGCGTTGGAGGTTTCGGGGAATATTACGCTGGAGGAGTTGGGGG
>CAYNST010000075.1:0-16456 GCA_964399955.1 uncultured Cellvibrionaceae bacterium
CATACCTGAACGATAATTGCTATACCGCCGTGACGGCCTGCATGCTGGACATGTATTCCAAACAGCCGTTTTCTGCCATAGGCCAAGGAAGCCTGGGTACCACCTACCCGTTCTTTGATCTATCCACCATCAACAGAGCACCCTATCCATCGGAAAACTATGAAACCACCGGCAACATTGTTCCCGCCGATATCACTGTATTCACTGGGGGCGTGCGCAACAGGGTTCTGAAAGTAGACCATGATTTTCTTTTGACAAAACACCCCCTAATGTATATTGACAAAAAGATAGTGCCTTTTTCTCACCCACACTATTGCGCTCAGGCAAAAATAGCAGATTTTTCCTGTGTTTTGCTCCACTATAAATTTGTCGCCGGCTTCGACCAGCGCGCTGAAGCCGTGCTCGCCAAGCTTCCGGAAGAGTCGGTGTGGGCTCAGGAAAATAAGGCCTATGTAGACTTCATCAGGCAGGGCGGAGGATCATTTTACAACGATTTTACTTCCTGCAGATACAGGTCCATTGAAGACCTATCGAACCAAGGGCTCATATCAATCCCACAAACACTGCGAGCAAGTTTTTTTGGTGATAGATCTTCTGCTGCATAGAGCCGCAATTGCGTCCGGGGCAGATGCGGCTAAGCCCGGTATTTGGCCAGTAGAAATATCTCCATGGGCTGCCCGGCACCCCGCCAAACAATGTCGGCTGGGAGTCCGGCCGGGCGCGCTGGTGGCGCCCCGGTCAACCTCACCCCTACAGCCTGTACCATTCGTGAACTCACCCGTGAGCATTGCTTCCGACCGCTTCGGCCTTGCAGCCTCCAGGCCACGGGCGAACTGGTAGCAAAAGAGCTGGAATCGGCGTCACCGGTTTGTGGCTGCCTATTCACACTGGCAGGACCTTCGCCAGGATCTGCGAGATGAAGTGCGCTACCCGAGGTAAGATTGTTATCTTGACCTGGAACGGCTCTTCTATTGATTCCGGCTACCCAATCGTCTCCCCCGCATCGGGAGCATCGACAAGCTCTGCAGTATTTTAGGTGCTCACGGAGGTGGAACCGATAGGCAGATCCCAGTGGCAGCGCCTCCTTATCTGTAAGACCGGCGTCCTGCATCGGGCTAGAAAGCCGGGATGCGTGATGGGCTAAGCCCTACTTTACCCCTTGCCAGGTCGGCCCGCCGCAATCGCTTTCCCGGCGCTTCAAGCAACTGGCGCAGCACCAGGTCCTCGCTAAGGCTGATACCGTGGCATGACAATGGCCCGACGAGCCGCTTTTGAATGTGCACGTGCAGAGCCACGAGATCAAACAGAAGTTCGAACTGAGGGGAAGCGCTCATATCAGTCAATTCTTGCCTACTACTTGATCAGTGCAAATTCGGGCCGATCCCGGGTGCGCGTGCCGCAGTTGGTGCACAAAGGGAACCTTGAATCCGGCCGCGCGCAGTTGTTACACTTGCAGGCCGTTTAAGCAGGACTGCTTCATGCACAGTAGTCAACACAGTTCCCCCGGCAAACGCATCGTTTGTTATTGGTCACGCACACGTGAGACGCTGAACAACTTTGGGGACGCGCTCAATCCCTTTATATTGGAAGCTCTAAGCGGAAAACCGGTCGACCATTACAACGACTGCTCCCAGTTGCGTAAATGCTTTTCTCCGATGCTCTTCTGCATTGGCAGCATTCTTGAGCGAAACAAATTGTCTCATCGCCTGAGGGCTGGGGAGATCCACGTTTGGGGTACCGGAACACGCGGGGAAAGCAGCCTTGCACATCTCAAAAGAGCTCGCATTCATGCTGTGCGCGGTCCCTTGACGCGTAAAAAGCTGCTTGAGGAGGGCATCGCCTGCCCGGAGATCTATGGTGATCCAGCGGTTCTCCTGCCGCAGATAATACAGCCTACACAAGCCTCCCCAAGCAAAATAAGTGTAATGCCGCATTATGTAGACGTTACTCAATGCCAGCGCTGGCTGATTGAGAATGGCTTGGTTGAACAGGTGAACGTGATTGACGTTATGTCGCCCATAGCCGACGTCGTTGCTCAGATCTCCTCCTCGGGATTTCTACTGTCCAGCTCTTTGCACGGCCTCATCGTTGCGGACGCCTACGGCGTAGCCAATGCCCGCATTCGTTTTGGCAATAACATCGTTGGCGGCGATTTCAAGTTTCATGACTACTTCCTCTCCGTTGACCGTCCACTATCACCCCCAATAGACGGCAGCAAACCAGCCAGCGTGGAAAATTTAATAGCACAGTGTAGGTTGGGCGATACCACTTCGATCACCGATATTGGAGGCGTGTTGCCAGGTTTTTGTCGCTAATGAACACAGCTTGATGGCTTAATGATCGGCCGCTAGCCATGCGAGTAGTAACCGGAAAGATGCCAATCATGGTATTTGTCTGCATGACCAACGACGCGTCAGGCCTTTCAGAGGCCGTGGGGCAGCGTCACAAATTGTGCAAGATTTTGTCTAAATCGGGTCCGGCAGGAATTTAAATTTGGCCAGTAGAAATACCTCCATGGGCTGCCCGGCACCCCGCCAAACAATGTCGGCTGGGAGTCCGGCCGGGCGCGCTGGCGGCGCCCCAAGGTCAGCTTCACTGAGATAGCTGAGCCCATTTGTGAACTCAGACATGAGCATGGCTTCCGACCGTCTTGGCCTTGCGGCATCAGGGCCGCTGGCCCAATCGCCTCGATCTTCAATGGTGTAATTGATGAGTTTAAGTGCCTCCTCATTGAATTTTCCGATGGCCGCCTTCAGTGTGACCGCCTCAGTGCGGTCCTCGTCATCCAATAGTTTCTGCAGTGATGCGACCTCCGTCTTGGAAAGTTCGGCACCAATTATCGTCAATTTGCCGTCCTTCATTGAGATGTCAAAGGTTCCTTTGATGGCAGACAGCTCCTTCGATGCCAGAGCTTTGAAGTGGGACGCCGCATCGTACAGTGCAACGCGGGCGCTTGAAGTCCGTTGATCTTGTGCATACACAGTACGGCGAATTTCCTTGGCCGCCGGGCTATCATTGTCGGCACGATATGTGGCGCTAGGATCACGAGGTGAAGATGTCAGCGAGATGATATTTTTGTCTCGCTCGGCAATGAGTTCGGAGACTGACATGTCTTTCAATGCCGAGCTCGGCAAAAATTCCTCGAACGGCGCATCATCCGCGCTGGCCAGCATTTCTTTTACAGCAAGCCACCGCCCCTCATCGGATAGCTCCACGATTGTGGATGGAAGCGCAGCGCCCCGTTCGCCCACTGGCTGGGCTGGAAGCTGGACGGGTGAGCGTTGCGGCGCAGTTACTGAAGCGGCGCCTGCCCGTCCTGTCGATGGGTCAATATCCATGCTGTCCTCCGCGTCTTTGCTCGAAGTGGCTCGGCAAAACGCCGACATCCTCTTGCACTTATCGGCGGCGGGGCGGCCAACTTAAGCAAAGAGTCGGTCAATTCCTCAGGTGTCAATGGCCATCTATGTTGATCCACCATTGGCCATGATGAATTGAGTCACCGTGTCTCGCCTAGCTGCTTGTTTCATGCTCAGAATCAATAGCGCCTGCCTCTCAGCATAAAGATATGTGCACGATGGGAGACCCGGTAGATGACTAGCGCCGCCACCGCGTCGTCGGGGAATAGTTTGCCCCCGTTGGTGAAGCCCTTGTTGCTCGTCGGGATAGGAGCCAACAAGTCAGCCAAAGGTACGCTAGTTCGCGCGATTCGTCGCCAAGCTGCGGTTGAAGGGTGAAGGCCATCAGCTGAGCCCGCAACGAGTCACGTATAGACCGCGCAATTCAAAAGGTCTCTAGGTCAAGAACCTTGGGCACCATCTGTTGCTTGCCCTTACTTGCTGCTACCCTAGCGTCATGTCGCTTGATTACGCCTCTCTCAACAGCCTCCGTGAAAAGCATCCCGCCTGGCGGTTGCTGGCCAGCCCCCATGCGCCGCTGATTGTCAGTTTTCTTCACAATTCCTTTCTGGCGCGCAATTTGCGCGTAGTGGCGGAGGCGGATTTGGTGGAGGCGTTGGAGGACGAGTTGTTTGCGCTGCGGGATCTGCTGGGTGAGGACAAGTTTCCGCGCGCGGGGGCGGATTACCTCAGCGAGTGGGCGGCACCGGACAAGGGCTGGCTGCGCAAGTTTTATCCGCCCAATTCGGACGAAGCCCAGTTTGACCTTACCCCGGCTACCGAGAAGGCGATCGCCTGGCTTGAGTCGCTTGGGGAGCGCAGCTTTGTTGGCACCGAGTCCCGCTTGCTGATCCTGTTCGACCTGCTCAAGCAGCTTACCCAGGGCAGCACCAGCGACCCGCAGGTACGCCTGCAGGAGTTGCACAAGCAGCGGGCGGCAATTGATGCAGAGATCGCGCAGGTGGAACAGGGCTACGTGAATCTGCTGGACAGCACGTCGCTCAAAGACCGTTTCATGCAGTTCACCCAGCAGGCGCGCGAGCTGCTCTCGGACTTTCGCGAGGTGGAGCACAATTTTCGCCAATTGGATCGCAGCGTGCGGGAACGCATTGCTCACTGGGAGGGCAATAAGGGCGAATTGCTTGAGGCCATCATGGGTGAGCGGGACAGCATCGCCGACTCAGACCAGGGGGCCAGCTTTCGCGCCTTCTGGGACTTTCTGATGTCACCTGCGCGGCAGGAGGAGTTCAGTCAAATGCTGGACCAGGTGCTGGCTCTACAGGCCATCACTGAGCTCAAACCGGATAAACGCACTCGCCGGGTGCACTATGACTGGCTGGAAGCCGGTGAGCACACCCAGCGCACCGTCGCCCTGCTTTCCCAGCAATTGCGTCGATTTCTGGACGACCAGGCGTGGCTGGAGAACCGGCGCATTATGGAAATTCTGCAGGGTATTGAAAGCAAGGCCCTGCACCTGCGCGCCCGCCTCTATGCGGCCGACACGCCAGCGGATTTTACCAGTGTGGCGGATGTGGCCGCCGGAATTGACCTGCCAATGGAGCGCCCGCTCTACAACCCGCCCATCAAGGTGCGCCTGCCCAGCGTCAGGCTGGAGGCAGGCGAAGAAGAGCTGAATTCCGCAGCGCTTTTTTCACAGGTGGTGGTGGACAAGGCCGCGCTCGTTCGACATATTCGCCAGTCCCTGCAGACCCGCGCGCAAGTTTCGCTGGTGGAGCTGTGCCGTACTCGTCCCTTGCAGCAAGGCTTGGCGGAACTGGTAGCCTACCTGGAGCTGGCCGGCGGCGACTCAGCTGCGGCAAGCCACTTCAAAATGGTGGTGGATGAAGCAGTAGAAGACACTATCCAGTGGCAGGCGGGCGATGCGCATGCGGGCAAGATGCGCATCGCCCGCCTGCCACGCATTATATTTATTCGGTGAGGTGTACATGTCCACAAGCCCAGATGCCGATGCAGGCGCCGCACTATCGGTATTGCTGGTCGGTTTGCTGAAGGGAGTGATCTACCAGGAAAACGACAATAACCGCTGGCAGCAGCTGCTGAATTTACAGGCGCGCATACGAGACCACGTTGGCGTGCTGGGATTGGAGCTGATACTGGACGAAGCGGAGGGCTACGCCTTTTTGAAGTCGAGAGACCCTGAAGGAGAGGAAGCTTCAGAGCCGTTGCCGCGCCTGATTGCCCGGCGGCCACTTTCCTTCCCGGTTAGCCTGTTGCTGGCACTGTTGCGCAAAAAACTGGCGGAGTTTGACGCCGGCGGCGGGCAGACCCGCCTGGTACTGACGCGGGATGAAATCTTTGAACTTATGCGCGTATTTTTGCCGGAGAGCAGCAATGAAGCCAAGCTCCTGGACCAGTTGGACCGGCACATCAACAAGATCATTGAGCTGGGTTTTCTGCGGCGTCTGCAGAGCCAAACAACACGCACCGCCAACTACGAAGTTCGGCGCATCATCAAAGCCTTTGTCGATGCGCAATGGCTGGCGGAATTTGACCAAAAGCTGACTCAGTATCAACAACACCTAATCGGTGAGCAGAATGAGAAATAATTCAATGCCTGACAAACAATGCAAAGTGGGACCCCTGCTGCGGCTGGGTAAAGCGAACGGCGCTGAGTGGCCCAACTATGTAGAGCGCTACGACCTGACGGAAGCCGATATTCCGGCATTGATCGCGCTGGTCATCGACCAAGAACTCCATAAACTTAATGACAGTTCAACGGAGGTATGGGCACCCGTGCACGCTTGGCGGGCGCTGGCACAGCTCAAGGCAAGTCAGGCGGTGGAGCCGCTGATTACCACCTTCGACTGTCTCGACGACGACGATTGGGCTCTGGAGGAGCTGCCTTTGGTCATGGCTATGATCGGCCCTGTTAGCTTGGAGCCATTGATCAGCTGCTTCCAGCAGCCCGTTGTAAAGGAGTCTTCACATGTGCTTGCAATGAGCTGCCTTGCGCAATTGGCATTGGCCCATTCTGACGTTCGCAGCCGCGTAGTTGAAGCGTTTCAGGCCTACCTGCGCAACCCTGATCAGCAAGCGCTGATGTTGAACAGCTGCCTGGTGTGCAATTTGCTGGAACTGGAGGCCAAAGAAGCCATAGACGAGATTCGCCACGTGTTTGCCCTGGACTGTGTGGATCTGATGTACGTGGGTGACATTGAAGACGTAGAGATACAACTGGGCCTGCGCGACCAGCGAGAGACCCCAAAGCCTTACGGCCATCCATTGACTGAGTATGAGCAAGCGCTGCGCGAACTGTTGGAACCTCCTGGCTCATTCGAAGAACCTTACGTGAGGCCTGCTCCCAAAGTTGGCCGCAACGATCCCTGCCCCTGCGGAAGTGGCAAAAAACACAAGAAGTGCTGCGGCACGAACTGACAACACAATTCCATGACCGACACCAGCCTGCAGTTTGATTTTACCGCCGACGACACCTTGGCCGGCTTCCGCCTGCAACGCCTTGAAGTATTTAACTGGGGCACCTTTGATGGGTGCGTTTGGGCGCTGGATTTACAGGGGCGCAACGGCCTTTTAACCGGAGATATCGGCTCCGGCAAGTCTACCCTGGTGGATGCCGTCACCACCTTGCTGGTACCGGCGCAGCGCATCAGTTACAACAAAGCCGCCGGTGCCGAGCAGAAGGAGCGCTCCTTGCGCTCCTACGTCCTTGGCTATTACAAATCCGAGCGCAGCGAAGCCTCCGGCAAGGCCAAACCGGTGGCCATTCGTGAGCCAAACAATTATTCAGTTATTCTGGGTGTGTTTCACAATCAGGGCTACGACCAAACGGTGACCCTGGCGCAAGTGTTCTGGATGAAGGATGTGCAGGGCCAGCCGGAGCGGTTTTATGTAGGAGCGGAGCGGGCGCTGGGAATTGCCCGGGATTTTGCCGAGTTCGGGCCAGACATCAACAGCCTGCGCAAACGGTTGCGCAAGGACGGCGCAGAGGTCATGGACAGCTTTCCGCCCTACGGCGCCTGGTTTCGTCGGCGCTTTGGCATAGTCAACGATCAGGCGCTGGAGCTGTTCCACCAGACAGTGTCGATGAAATCGGTGGGCAATCTTACCCAATTTGTGCGCGGGCATATGCTGGAGCCCTTCGAAGTGGGGCCGCGCATTCAGGCCCTGGTGGAGCACTTTGACAACTTAAACCGCGCCCACGAAGCCGTGCTCAAGGCCAAGCACCAAATAGAACGCCTGGCACCGCTGGTGAACGATTGCGCCAGCCATGCCGAACAGAGCGAACAAGTAACACAATTGCGCCACTGCCGGGATGCACTCAAACCGTATTTTTCAGCGGAAAAATCTCACCTGGTGGGCGAGCGGCTAACCCGCTGGCAGGCCGATCTTGTGCGACTGGAAAACAGGCTTGCACGCCTGAACGAACAACTGCAAAAACAACGGGGTGAAGAAGGCGAACTCAAGCAACAAATTGCCGACAACGGCGGCGACCGCATTGAGCGCCTGAAGCAGGAAATGGCGCGCCTGGATTCCGAGCGCCAGCGTCGGTACAGCAATGCGCAGCGCTATAACCAACTGCTAACCCAGCTTGATTGGTCCGCCCCCGAGACGGACGCGGATTTTATTGCAATCAAGGGCCGGATGGGCAGTGAAATTGAGCGCATTCAGCAAGAGCAAAGCGCGGCTCAAAACACTCAAGGCGAATTGAACTTCCAGTTCCGCAATCTGCGCGAAGAGCATCAACACCTGCAGCAGGAAATAATTGGGCTTAAATCCCGCCGCAGCAACATTGATCAAGGCCAGATCCGCATTCGCGAGGCACTCTGCCAGGCCCTGCAGCTAGACGAGTCAGAGCTGCCTTTTGCCGGAGAACTGATTCAGGTGCGCGAGGAAGACAAGGCCTGGGAGGGCGCGGCGGAAAGGCTGCTGCGCAGCTTTGGCTTGTCGCTGTTGGTGCCGGATGAACACTACAACCGCGTGGCCGGCTGGGTGGATGAAACGCATCTTCGCGGCCGACTGGTGTATTACCGGGTGCGCCCGCCTGCACGCGCGGAGCTGCCTCAACTGCATCCAGACTCCCTGGTACACAAGCTGTCCGTTAAACCGGATTCGGCTTTTTATACCTGGCTGGAGCAGGAGATTGCCCACCGGTTTGACCTGGCCTGCTGCGACAGCCACGAGCAATTTCGCCGGGAGCGGCGCGCCATTACCCTTCGCGGCCAGATAAAGTCCGGCAACGAGCGCCACGAGAAAGACGACCGTCACGCGCTGGCTGACCGCAGCCGTTACGTACTCGGCTGGAACAACCAGGACAAGATCGCCGCTTTGGAGGCCAAGGCGCATCAGCTGGAAAACGACTTACTGACTCTGGCCGCGCAACTGGAAGCCGTTAACCAAACCATCAAAGGTTTACAGCAACGCCTGCAGAGCTTGGGAAAGCTTGAAGAGTACCAGCAATTCCAGGATCTGGACTGGCAACCCCTGGTTTATCAAATCGAGAAAACCAAAGACGAATTAGCGGCTTTGGAGGCCGCCTCCAACCTGCTGCAACTGCTTGCGCAACAACTCCGCGCACTGGAAACGGAGCGGGCCGGCACGGAGCGGCAACTGGATGAGGTAAAGCACGAACGCGGGCAGCTATCGGCCAAAATAGAGGGGCAACTGGCACTGCAGGCGGAGCTTGCGGAGCTGCTTGCCACGCCGGAAAGTCACGCCAGCCGGGGGTTGTTCGCGCAGATTGAGCAACTGCGCCAGGAAGCGCTTGGCGAGCACACGCTAACCATCGAATCCTGCGACAACCGCGAACAGGAGCTGCGCAAGTGGCTGCAGGTTAAAATCGACACACAGGACAGGCGAATTGCAGACCTGCAAAGCAAAATAATCAGAGCAATGACCGACTACAAAAATGCCTACCCCCTGGAAACCCAGGAGGTGGATGTCTCGGTCCGCTCGGCGGAGGAATTTGGCACAATGCTCAATGCATTGCAAGCAGATGACTTGCCGCGCTTTGAAGCACGCTTCAAGGAGCTGTTAAATGAAAACACCATTCGTGAGGTAGCCAACTTCCAGTCCCAGCTCAACCGCGAGCGGGAAACCATCAAAGAGCGCATTGCCCAAATCAACGAGTCTCTCACACAAATCGACTACAACTCCGGCCGTTACATTCTGTTGGAGGCTCAATCTGCACAGGATGCCGATATTCGCGACTTTCAAACCGAACTGCGCACCTGTACCGAAGGCAGCCTGACCGGCTCGGACGATGAACAGTATTCCGAAGCCAAGTTTCTGCAGGTCAAACATATCATCGAGCGCTTTCGCGGGCGGGAAGGCTTGACTGAGCCGGACAAGCGCTGGACGCAAAAAGTTACCGATGTGCGCAACTGGTTTACCTTTGCCGCCAGCGAGCGCTGGCGCGAGGACAACAGCGAACATGAACACTACTCGGATTCCGGCGGCAAATCCGGTGGGCAAAAAGAAAAGCTTGCCTACACCATCCTGGCGGCAAGCCTGGCGTATCAGTTTGGACTTGAGTGGGGGGAGGTCCGCTCGCGCTCGTTCCGCTTCGTCGTCATTGACGAAGCTTTTGGCCGCGGCTCGGATGAATCCGCCGAATATGGCCTGAAGCTGTTTGCCAGCCTCAATCTGCAATTGTTGATCGTCACGCCGCTGCAAAAAATACACATCATTGAGCCCCATGTGGCAAGCGTAGGGTTTGTGCACAACGAAGGCGGACGCGCCTCCAAGATTCGCAACCTGACCATAGAACAGTACCATCGGGAAAAGGCGCAGGCTGACAGCGCCCGTGGCTTGGGCGATTAGCGGTGGCAAGTTGGACGCGGGCCAAGGACCTGCGCGCGCAAGTAGCGCAGCTGTGGGCGCGGGGCGACTTGCTTGCCAGTGACCTGGCCGAAGAGCCGCCCTTCCCCAGGCGCCTGCTGCTGAAAAAGCCAAGCAGCGCCGAGCTGTCAGAGCGCTTCGCCGAAGTGCGCGACTGGATAGCGGAGTTGCAACAGCTTGCGGAATTGCGCCTGGAGATGAAACCGGTGCGCCATCGGGTACTGGGGCAAAATCTGATACCCGACGCTGTTTGGCTTGACGGGCTGGACCCCGCAGTGCGCCTGCTTGGCAAGCAGCGCGAGCTACAGCAATTCCGGAGCCTGGTGGCGTCCACCCGCCAGCGCCAGCCGGCACTATTGCCCTGGCTGCAGCGCCAGCCCCTCAAAGCCTTGGGCTTGGTCCCAGCCTGGCCGCGTCTGCTTGATGTTGTGGCCTGGCTCCAGGCGCATCCCCGGCCCGGCATTTACCTGCGCCAAATGGATATTCCCGGGGTGGACACCAAATTTGTCGAGGCCCACCGTGGGACTCTGCTAGAGCTACTGGATATGTGCCTGCCGGCTGAGTGCATTGATGACAGCCGGCGCGGTGCCAGTCAGTTTGAGCGCCGCTATTTTTTCAAGACCAAGCCGCTGCGTTTGCGCTTCCGCATCGTAGACCCTGACATCCGTATGCTGGATGGCCCCGACAACGACGTTACCCTGTCTGCCGCGGATTTTTGCGCCTTGCAGCACAGCCTTTGGCTGCAGTCCATCCGCCAGGTTTTTATCACCGAAAACGAAATCAACTTCCTGGCGTTTCCACCCGTGGCAAAAAGTCTGGTGGTATTTGGCGCCGGTTACGGCTTTGAGCAGTTGACGGATATTCCCTGGCTGCAGCAGCGCGCGATCTTTTACTGGGGCGACATAGACACCCACGGTTTTGCCATTCTTGATCAATTACGCAGCCACTTGCCGCAGGCCCACAGCCTGCTGATGGACGAGGCAACCCTGCTGGCTCACAAAACCAGCTGGGGGCGCGAGCCCAAGCCCCAGATCAGAGCTTTAACGCGTTTGACGGAGGCCGAGCAGTTGTTATACAGGGATCTTTGCGACAACCGCTTTGGCCCGCAACTGCGCCTGGAACAGGAGAGGGTCAACTACCGCTGGCTGCTCCGCCACTTGGCGGAACCCACCGGCGGGGCGGTGTAGATAGCACATCATGTTGATTGCCGGCGTCACTACAACACTGGGTCCAGCAAGACCTCCAACCTCTCCGAATAATCCCCTCACTCGCCACCCTGCCATCCAGAATAGCGGGCGAACGAAGCCGTCACGGCTCTGGCATTGAGCCGGCAGACGTACAGAAGCTACGCGCCTCAACAAGCAATTAACTGGTCAGGAATACAGCTTGAATACTTATTGACCAGCCGTTAGAGTAACCGCTCAAGTACACCCGGCAGACAGGCAGAGCGCAACGTGATGATCAAACCAACCCCCTTCCTGCCGGGACTGGACCGGCCCCTGGCCATAGTGGATATCGAAACCACCGGCGGCAGCGTCACGCGCGACCGCATAACCGAGATTGGCATTGTCGAGGTGGACGAAAACGGCGTGCGCGAATGGAGCACTCTGATCAACCCGCAGATGGCCATTCCCTACACCATCCAGCGCCTCACCGGCATTACGGACGCCATGGTGGCGGAGGCGCCGCGTTTTGAGCAGGTGGCCAAGGACATTTTTCTGCGTCTGCAGGGCAAGGTGTTTGTTGCTCATAATGTTCGCTTTGACTATGGCTTTTTGCGCAACGCCTTTGGTGACCTGGGATTTGCGCTCAATCAGGAGTTGCTGTGCACGGTCCGGCTCTCCCGGGCGCTGTACCCGGCGGCCGAAGGCCACAGCCTGGAAAAAATCATTCAACGGTTCAACATTCCGGTAGATAGCCGCCACCGCGCAATGGCCGACGCCCGCGCCACCTGGGCATTTATCTGCCGCGCACGGGACGAAAAGCCCCCGCAAGAGTTTGCCCAGGCAATACAAAACCAAACCCGCCGGCCCAGCCTGCCGCCCGGCCTGGATGCGGCCGTGCTGGACGACCTGCCCAACGCCCCCGGCGTGTATTATTTTTACGGCGAGGGCGGCGCTCTTCTGTACGTTGGCAAAAGTGTGGATCTGCGCAAGCGTGTGCTGTCGCATTTCTGCGCGGACCACGCCACCAGCCGGGAAATGAAACTGTGCCAGCAGGTACGCGATATCCGCGTAACCCAAACTACCGGCGAGCTGAGCGCCTTGCTATTGGAGGCGCAAGAGATAAAGACGCTGCAACCGTTGTTCAACCGCCGCCTGCGCCGCGTCAGCCAGTTGCACACCATTCAGCTGCGTGAGGACAAGCTCGGCCTGCTCCGCCCCGAGACCTGCACCGTCAACCAAGCCGACCGCAGCCAGCGCCTGTACGGGCTGTTTCGCGGCGCAGTCAAAGCGCGTGAGACACTGGCCGCCATCAGCCGAGAGCGCGGCCTGTGCGATCACATCCTGGTCCGCCCCTCTCCGCTCGGTTCCGCCTGCATGAGCCGGCAACTCAAACGCTGCAAGGGCTTGTGCAGCGGGGACTGGTCTGCACTGCACCACAACACCGCACTGATGGATGCCCTGGGGACGATGGCATTAAAAACCTGGCCCTACACCGGGCCGGTGGCTCTGCTTGAGCGGGCGAAAAAGGGGGAAGACTATACGGCGTTTATTATTGATAACTGGTGTCTGGTTGCCACTGATGCAGGGGTGGGCGAGCCAGCACCTGCCAAGCTCCAAGAATTCAGAAGCCAGCAGGCATTTTTGGACAAGGATATTTATCGCTACCTGGTGAAAGCGCTGCTGAAGCCGGGGCCGGAGCTGCGGGTGGTGCCGCTCAAGGCGGGTTAGCCCAGTCAATGGCATATACACGGGCAGAACACACGCCGGCCTAACTTGACTTTCAGCGGAAGCTGAACTAACGCTTCTGGCGGCCAGCAGACAAAAGCGCTGGTGTTTGCCCCGGCGATGGCACGGCCCCCCGGTTGCGCGCCTGTTCTACGCCTGCACTCATTGAGCCAGTCATGCAAGCAGTGGCCTGTCCAGACGCTTCATCTGCACCGGCATAGGTGGATCGGTCCCGCCAACCTGGCGCCCCCAGCACCAACACATTGACGCCAATTAACGCCGTTACGCGCCACTCGCATTCTTCAAAAACCTACTATACTAAATTCCAACAACCCCCATTCAAGCTGGCAAATCAAGGTTGTTACGGGCCGCTGGGCCTTCTCAAACGTCGTGAATGCCATAGTTACAGCCTCGGGGAAGAGCAACCCCTGCGGCACCTAATCGTAACCCCGCGAATGCGCGATAGCGAATAGGCCGTTGAAGCTGCTCGAAGTTTTGGACTGGGAAGGCGCTTGTTATACGTCTCAATGGTGCCGGCCAAATCCGAGATGTTGAATACCTGGAAATTGCGCCATTACAATCATCAATCATTGGGTTTAGGCAATGTCACCACTCGACACCAGCATATCAGCAAAAATTGGAGACATCTGCAGGAATGCATCACTGCAGCAAACCCTTCATTTCTCTGGTTGTGATTCCTTAAGAGTTGAAGAAATGGAGCGCGGCTTTCTGCTGGGCCAGGTTCTAGCGCAGCAGATGATTCTCATTGTCGTCTCTGGACCGGAGATAAGCATCACCCTTAAGATCCATTTCAACAGTAGCGTAAGCGATAAGCTTCGGCGTATAAAATTCGGTGAGCTTCCAGCGGATGACCCCACCGCCGCCACTAAGGTAATCGATTACATGAAGGAGCTTACCAATCGGATCTGCGGCCAAATATGCCGAACCTTTCAGCGGAACAACGTAACCTCCGGAATGTGCATTCCGCTGAACATGCGTGGCTTTTACGAGCTATACGCGGACTACACCCCAAATGAAGGCATCATCAAGAAATTTGGCCATGCCTGGAGACTATCTGGCGAATTTGGCTCCCTCGTGTGCACAGCCTATGTTGAGGTGAGCGATAGCGCGGCAGTATCCAACTTACAGCATGTAGACGAAACCGCCTCTAGCGACGATGACGAACTGGAGTATTTGTGAGCAACAACAACAACGAACTGCTAGCAAGCTACAAGGTTTTTTCACTGCTGGAAAAAGCCAGTGATAACGCTGAATTCATGCTGGACAACATGCCCGGTATGTTTGTAGTAGTAACCAAGGATTTAAAGGTTGTCAGATCCAATAGGGAGTTCGCTGCTATCGCAGGGTTCGCCATAGATGATGTATTAGGTTTTGACTTGAAAACCCTTTTTAGCCCCGAGAATACCTTAAGCTTGCTAAGGTACCTTGCGCCGCTACAAATAGGTAACACTGACACGAAGAACATTGAATTTGAGCTTGAAATCATAGCCCCGCACCTGAAAACAGTCACCCGGCAGTGCTACTGGCAAGCCTCCATGCTAAGCCTTAAGAATAGCGCTTACGGTGATCTGATCAGCATCACCGGCAAGGACATCTCCGACCTATACCAAACGGAGATGAAGTTACAAAGCATCTTTTCCAATCTACCGCTCAGCGTTCTTCTGATTGGATCCGACGGGAAAATAAAAGAGGTTCTTTCGCAATTTAGCGAGGTTATTTTCAACAGCAATAAACTGGTTGGAACAAGCTTTGTATCTCTATTCAAGAACGCCAAGGGCATTGACAATGACTGCAGCATTGACGGGCTTATAAATATAGTTTCATGCCTGGGGAAAAACAAAAGCAGCTATAGCGATGCCGCCGATTCACTTCCCCGCGCCATCGCCATTCATGATAAATACAGGGCCGACATCAAGTGGGTTAGTATCGGTTGCCAGCCTATTATGAAGTCAGGCGTCGTTGACGGGTTTATTGTAATGATTGAAGATGCGACGGAGACCGTGGCAACCAGAAGGGAGATGGATCGCGTATCAGAGCTGGAGCGGCAGATACAGACGGTATATGAAACCGCCATCCGCGACCCTCTAACCGGGCTTTATACCCGGCTGTTTATGAAAGAAAGCTTAAAGAATATTACCAGCAGCTTTCATAGAGAACACATAAACGGAATGGCTATATTGATAATGGACGTTGACCACTTCAAGCGCATCAACGATACCCACGGCCACGGAATGGGAGATAAGGTGCTCAGTGAAATCGGTCGGGTCATTCTAAATCAGATCCGCGACAAAGACATCGCCATACGCTATGGTGGCGAAGAATTTCTTATCGTATTGCCCTCCAATTTGGGTGATATCAACTCCGGCAAAATTGTCGCGGAGCGTATACGTCAGGAGGTGGCCAACCTTAAGTTCGAACTAACCTCTGGCGAGGTCGTGACAGTCACGATCAGCGGTGGCGCAGCATGGTGTAACAAAGATGAACACATTGATGCCGCCATTGAGCGGGCTGACGGTCATCTTTATGAGGCAAAGCGACTCGGCCGAAACTGTATAGTCTCAGAGAGGACTGGCGCATGATCTACACTTCGTTTTCCTGTGTATACTCACGCAGCCTCATCATGCTGAACTCGGCTTTGAACATCCTGGAGCGCTAAAACATGGCAACTATTTTGGTGGTTGATGATTCAGCTACATTCAGAGAGGAAATGAAAGCCTGCCTGGCCAACGAGGGCTACACAGTCATCGAAGCGGTGGATGGCGAAGATGGCCTGGCCAAAGCGACACAGAATAAGGTTGACCTGATCATCAGCGACCTCAACATGCCCAATATGGACGGGCTGACCATGTGCTCCCACCTTCGTGCACAGGGTAACGCCGCTCTGGTGTTCATGCTGACCACGCAAATCAATCCAAGCTATAAGGCCGAAGCCAGTCGACTTGCTGTAAAAGCCTGGATCGTCAAACCGCCAAATATGACAGCGCTGCTTAAAGGCGTCGCCAAAGTCCTAAGTGGCGCTTAGCGCGTCACTGCCCCCAATACGGCAATTGGACTTGCGGCGCCGGCCCCTGCGCGCCGGCTGTGGCGGCGATGTCTATGCGCCCCCTGGGCGATTGAACTTTCCGCCCAGAAGACTGCTAAAGGGTATACCACGGGCAGCCTGCGCCCTCCTTCCTACAAACCCTTCTGAAGGAATTCGATCAGGACCCGCCGGTCATTTTCGTCTTCAATACCGGCAAAAACCATACTGGTTCCGGGAACGTCTTTCAGAGGGTCCGTCAAGAACTGATCCAGGCGGTCTACCGTCCATCGCCCGTCCAGTGCTGCCATGGC
>CAYNST010000076.1:0-16080 GCA_964399955.1 uncultured Cellvibrionaceae bacterium
ATCAGCAAGGGCGGTTACGTTGCACAGCAGCGCGTGCCCCCCAGTGAGCGGGCGCTGCATGTCGACGATCAACAGCAGTTGCACAAGCTGGATATTCGCGCCTATGTCTATTCAGGGCAAATTCAACTGCTGGCCGCCAGGCTGTACCAGGGGCAGACCACCAATTTCCGCACACCCGGCGGCGGTTTTGCCTCGGTGTTTGTGACTGGTTAACCAAAAACCCCCTGCACAAACCATTGCTGCTTGTGCAGGTCGTGAAATATCCACACCCGCAAATAATCCTGCCTTTGCGCCATAAAATAATCCCGGGCGGTGGGCGTATCCCACCAGTTGCCTTCAATGCGCTCGGGGCCCGCCAAAATTTGCAGCTGGCCGCGCCAGTACAGGCCTTGCCGCTGCTCTTGTACGGGCAGCGGCGTATCAAACAGCCAGGTGGGGCGCAGTGCCTGTTGCTGCGGTTCAGGCAATTGCTGGTTGACAGGCTCACCAGTGGCCAGTGCAAGGCTGCTGGCTTCCGGGATGTGGCTGTCGCAGTAGCCAATCTTGAACAAGGCACGCTCACCCAGCCTGGCTTTCAAGCGCGCTGCGGTCACGGCAAAATTTTGCGTCTGCCGCTGTTGTGGATGGCTGCCGTCAAAATCCAGGTTCTGGCTGCGGTTTTGTACCGGGCTTGTGTGGCGGCAGATAAGCTCCAGAGTGTCCACTTCAAACGGCAGTTGGCGCTGCTCCAGCTGCACCCGGGTAAGTTCGCAGAGCAGTTGTGCATGGCTTTGCCCGCTGTCGCAGTGCACTTGCAGCCACTCGCTGTTGTGGTGTATGTCGTACAGCTTCCACTCAATATGCTGGCATTGCAGCTGGCGCTTGCGCAGAAACTGGGTGAGCTTCTGCAGCATGGACTCAATTGGCCACTGCAACTGCTCGGTCAGGCTGACCGGGTAATCAAACTGCAGGCTGTCAAAAAAAAACTCCTGCGGCCGGTATACCGCAACCGGCTGCTCAAACAGACTGCTTTGTAAAAAACTCTGTTCAATGGCAAAAATATCACACACCGCCTGGGTAAATGGCGCACCAAAACGCTTTTTAATGCTGCTGATGGTTTGCGCGTCAATTTGCCGGGAAATATCGCCCAAGGTGTGAAAACCGGACTTTTGCAAAGCCTCCACGGCCTGGGGGTAGTCGTGCAGCCACTGCACAGGCACGGTTTGCAAACGTTGCAGAAACAGGTCTTTATGCTCATTACCGGTCAGCGCGTGCTGCTGGTAGGAAAGTAGCCAGGCGCCCTTGGCGGTATGGGCCAGGCCGCACTCGAAGCAATAGGGCGTGGCCTGCAAAGACGCAAAGATGCGCTCTGCCAGGGGTTTCAGGCCGGCAAATAACTTCAGGCAACGCGACACTTCCAGCAGTAGCCCGGCCTCTGCTTGGGTTTTGTTGCTGTAGGTTTCGATATAAGGGGTGAACTGGTACATGCGCTCTGCCAATTGCGCCAAGGCTTGCTGCTCCTGGAGGCTGTCGCGCGGCAGCAGCTCGCAGTCACCCAGCAACCGGGCGGTGGTGGCGTTTGTGCCCGGAATGATACCCATAGCGCGGGCGTGGGCATTGCTGCACACCACCTGCTGTTTTTCGGTAATGGCAAGTGCGCGCGGCGTGTCGGCGTCAAACCCCAGGGCGTTGAGGGGCAGCTCGGGGAGGCGCAAAGCCAACCACAAGCGGCCCCTGGCGGCCTTGTGCGAGCTGGCTGAGGGCCCGCTCATGGCGTGTCTCGCGGGTAAAGCGCGCCGCTGGGGGCGGGGCCTGCAGCTTCATCCAGGCGTGCGTGCGGCAGCAGGCCGGTCCAGGCCGCCGGCAGAGGTAGAGAGAGGGCGCCCAGCGGGCTTTTCTGCAGCAGCCCTTTCTGCTTGAAGATGCGCACACGCAAATCCTGCGGCTGCAGCTCGACGGCCAGCCGCAAACTGGCCGGTGAACTCTGCAGCTCGGCACTGGAGGGGCGAAACAAAACCGACAAGGCGCGGCCGTCAGCGGTGGCCAGCAGACATTTGCGCAGCTCTGTGTAAGTAAGGGCTTGCTTTGGCTGCCAGGCAAGTATGGCAGTGCAGGCCTCGGCTCGGGCCAGCTCAACAAAGCTGGCAATGAAGTCCGCTTTGTTCTCTACCTGTACCACCAGCAGCCGCTCCAGGCTGAGGCCAATCTGCAGCAAGCCCTGAGCAAAGGGCAGGGCAGGTGGGTTAAGCAATAACACATAGCCTTGCGCGGCATTCAGCAACGCCGGCGCCATCAGCTGCCATTCACTGTTGCCGCACAGGCTTGGCTGGCACACCTCGATCAAACGCCCCAGCGGCCAGCCCTTGTGCAGCAGGGCGGCGTTCAACCTGCTGTAGCCGGTGTCCAGTGTCACCTGTGGCGTAAAGCGCCGGGAATGCCCGCGCCATACGTCTTCTCTGCGCAGCAACTGCTCCAGAGTGGCGGTGCTGCCGGGATTTAAGTCGGTTTTCATGATGTGCGCTTTTCCTGTGTATCTGTACAGTATATACGCAAGCTGTGGTGGCTTGGCAAGGAGCTGCGACTTTTTAAACGCTTATTGCTTTTAGTTATAGGTGTGGCATCTTGGTGATTTGGTGGGATGTGGCACAAATATTGGAGAGCATATTGCCGCAAGCGGAATATTCCCAGAATAACCATGAATTACTTATTAAAAACAAAACAAGCATAAGAAAAAGTTATCACCCTATGAGAAAAATCCATTTCTCGCCAAAATTGCTTGAGGTCTTTGTGAAAATTTCAAAATTGCTGGCAATAATTATAATGCTTGGCCTGTTCTGCAATAGCGCTGCAGGCATGGATTTTGACGATTCAGGGGTGATTAACCTGTTTTCCCGTATGTCGGGAACGGTATACATTGATGGCGTTCCGGCAGCCAATGCGATGCTGGTTCGCACGGTGAATTTTGGCGGCGTGGAGCGCGACCGCTTCGAGGCAGACGAGCAGGGCCAATTTGAGTTGCCCGCCATGTATGAGGCCAACCTGGACCAAATTAACCCTGAAGACCTGGTAGTTGGGCAGGAGGTCATTGTGGAATACCAGGGCCGGCGTTACCCATTATGGTCTGCGGCCAAACGCAACCCTCAGGAAAACTCGGAAGCCCGAGGTGGCGAGCTTGAGGTGGAATGCGACCTGGCCGGTTTGAATCAACTGGTGCAAATTGACGGTCAACCAATATTTACGCCCTGCCGCTGGAACGTGCAGCCAGATGTATTTACCCCGGGCTTTCACTAGCCTGCTTGTTCTGTAACTACTCAGCTCACGCCCGCATCCGCCCATAGCCGCGAGCGGGGCGGAGCACAGGGAGTGCGGACTATTCACACTTGTGCGGGATAATGTGAATAGTGACCTGGTTTTTATAAAGTAGGAGAGGCGCCCATCAAGGCATTTTGTCAATGACTCTTTGCACCTGCGCAGACCAGGGTACCCCCGGCGCAGTCAAAACTTGCAGTATTGCCTCTTCTTTCCATTCATGCTGCACCCTGTCCACAAGCGGATTGTTATCCTGCTCTATGATCAGGGTCTGCAGGATGCGATTCACCCTCTTCATGGCTAACCCGGAAAACCGATACGCATTGGTGTTGTCATTGGCCAATACACCAAACTGTATTTCCAGAAATACATCGTCCGCAACGGGTGTTGCAAAAACCTTGTGAAAAGGCCGCTGCTGCGCAATTTCAGTGCGTACCCATGGGTGGCCATTAATGATCAATTTATCAAAGCCGCTGTAAAATTCATCGCCAATGCTTCCCAGCAGCGACGAGACATGCATGTAAAACGGGTCCAGGCTGCCCGCTATAACGCTGGCATTGTGATCGGCCCAGCGCAGTTTCAGTGAATCGTACAGCGCAATAGTGAAGTCCAGCAGGCTGCCAAGGTCATAGGCCTGGGTCTTGAGTAGCCGGCCCTGCGATTCCGGCTTTTTAACCAACGCAATGGACATCACAAGGCTGCCCCGCTGGCGCTGGAACAAACCCGGTTCTTTTAAGGTCCACCAGCGTCGCATTAACAGCCGGCTGTCGTTGGGGTGTGCCAGTTGTGGGCTCAGGGTGTGGGAGTTCTCGATCAAGTCGTCCGCAGGCATATCCTTGCTGAAATCTTCGGGAATGGCGAACAACAAGCGAGTTCCGTCAATGCTCAGCGCCCTTGGCAGCAGTTCGGACTGCCCGGATTGAGCCGTTGCGGTGAAGACCTTGCCCGCAGTAAAAAACATAAATACTCCTGATGCGGCATAAGCCAGAGCTTTGATTAAAAAAGGTTTCATATTTTAGATGCCGGTGCAGGCGCTTTCAGCGCGGGAGAGCCCCAAGCATTTCCACGGATTTCCGCGCCCGGGAATCAATCGCGTGAAACGCTTTTTGAATGGCTGACCTGCCCTTTCCCGGCCCCGTGTCCATTACCTCGCTCCAACTCTGCCAATCCTTGTGCATCAAGGTATGGGGGCTTTGCTGCACAGACCCGGCAACCACGTGCCGGCCGTAAATCAATGAGCCGGCGATGCGCCATGGGCGCGCGGTGTTGCTGCCGATGATGGTGTTAACAAAATCGTAGCTGTTGGCGCGGGTGGCAATGACCTTGACGCCTGCGCGGTCAAACAACTTCTGCGAGCGCCAGTTATTGTTGGCGTTGCCGTGCATGGCCACACTGTGGTTGCCAAGCAACAAGGGTTGGCTGGTCTGCTCGGTCTGAGGTGAGTTATTCAAGGCGAACCGCACCGCTTCAGCAAATATAACCCCTCCCTGACTGTGGGCTACCCATTTAACCGGTGTGCCTCCTTTGGCAGCATCCAGCAAGGTTTGCGCAAACAGCCGGGTCAGCGGTGTAGTAAGGCCAATTTTATCGCGCAGAGACTCCCATGTATCGGCCAGGCTGCCTCTGCTTGGGTTGTGGAAAAGCGTAAATTCAACAACCTGCCCACCAAATTCGAATTCCAGGTGGCTGCCCATCAACCAGGATGCCTTGGCAAGATTATTGGACTGGCCGTTGATAGCGGCAAATGCAGTATTGGCGCCGCTGACTTCTGCCTCCACCCGCCAAAACCCTTGTGCATTGCGTTTTACCCGGTAAAGTGCCGGCTGCTCTCGCTTGTCGCGGGCGCGTTGCTCTGCGGTTACCGGCTCAATATTGTAAACCAGTACCTCGCCGTTCAATATGCGGTAATCCACCCGGTAAAAATCCCCTTCCACAGATCGAGTATCAACGCTGCCCTTTAGCTGCTTGCCATTAAGTGGCCGAGGGTTGGCGCGCAGAGCGCTCAGGAACAGCTCCAGCCGCAGGCGGTGGCCCCGGGCGGACTCTCTGTGCAATATAAACTCGGCGTAGCCGTTGAGCTTGAGCGCATAGCCAAGATCGGCGTTGAACATGATGCGCTGCGGTTTGAAAGACGATGGCGGTCGGCGGTTGAGCTGGCTCACCTCCTCCGGCGAGCATTGAATATTACCGTAGGTAAATAATAAACGGTTGGTTGATGCCGCGTCCCAGGTCATAGTGTGGTCTCCAGTCCGTTGGATTAATTATTTAATCATGCGTCCCGCTTGATAAATGCGGGCGCGGGCTGAACACCTGCCAAAAAATACGCTATTCTGGCCGCGCCATGCGCCAGGGTTGAACCCAGTCCTGGCGGTTATTCAAATGTTCAGCGGGGACAGATTATCAATCTCCGGGGGGAGGTCAAAGAAGAGATGTGCCATACGCCTTGTGCGACCTTTTCCTGCGTATGCAAGGTATGCAGCTGATGGAAGAACAGGAAATTTGCGTGGCGGGATGCGATGACTGCCGTTATTGCACAGCAGTCACAATGAAGTCAGCCAAGATAGTCCGGCTCGTTGCCTGGCTTCCATTTTATATTGCAGCCCATGGCCGGGTACTGCTCCTGGGGAACTTGCTCTCCCGCCAGAATCAGCTCAAGCGTGCGCCGCAGATCTGCGCCGGTGGCCGGGGCGTTGCTGGAGTCGTAGTTGCCGGAGGAGATGCGGTGCGGACGGGTATCGTCAAACTGTCCCCGATAGACCAGCTTGCGCGCGTCGTCGAACACATAGATATCCGGTGTGCAGGCGGCATTGTAGGCTTTGGCCACCTCCTGAGTTTCATCAAACAAATATCGGAAGGGATATTTGCGTTTCATTTTTTCGTTTTTCATTAAGTCATAACTGTCTGCCGGGTAGGCGCGCACATCGTTGCTGTTGATGGCGACGAAGGCAATACCCTTTTGCATGTATTCTTCAGCCAGTGCCGATAGGGCAGGCGCAACGTGAATGACATAGGGGCAGTGGTTGCAGATAAACAGCACCACCAGCGCTTGCGCGTCGGCAAAATCACGCAAGCTGATATTGCCGCCTTCAGTGGATGGCAGCAAAAAGTCCGGCGCCGGGCTGCCAAGCTCGATCATGGTGGAGTGGGTAAGGGCCATAGGTGCCTCCTGTGATTAGGTTGTTGCTATCTACGTGCGCTGAGGTGCAAGGGTGCCAGAATCGGCTGCCAACAGATAGGGGCAGCGCAGGAGACAACGGTGGTTGCAGCGGGATGGCTCCAAGTTTTTGCAGCTCAAGGGGCAAACCGCATAATGCCCTGTATAATCAACGCGCAATTGTTCAGCTCTCCCGTGCGCTGAACAATTACCTCAAAGCAACAGCGGGTGCCGTCCTGACTGGCGCTTATACTGCAAGCCCATTGAGAGACGCACCATGAGCATCTACGCCGTTATCGACTTCGAAACCACCGGGCTGTCACCCAGCCACGGTGCCCGCCCCACCGAGATTGCGGTGGTGCTGGTGGAGGGGCAGGCCATAGTGGACCGCTATCAAAGCCTGATGAACCCGGGTGTGCCCATACCTCAGGATATTCAAGTGTTGACCGGCATCACCAATGCCATGGTCAATCAGGCGCCCTCTGTTGAATCGGTCATGGGGCAAGCTGCAGCCTTTGCTGGCCGCTACCCGCTGGTTGCCCACAATGCCGCGTTTGACCGCAAGTTCTGGGAGCACAGTGTGCCGGCTGCTGCGCGCGGTGTAGATCAGGTGTTTATCTGCTCGCTGTTGCTTACTCGCCGCCTGCTGCCCCACGCGCCCAATCACCGCCTGAGCACCCTGGTGCGCCTGTTGAATTTGCCGGATACCGGCCGCTATCACCGCGCCCTGGCCGACGCCGAAGCCACGGCTTACTTGCTGATGCATCTAAAGCAGCAATTGCTGCAGCGCTATGGTCTTGCGGTTGTGCAGCACGAACTGTTGCAGGCCATACAAAAAGCCAGCCGCAAAAAGCTGGAAGACTGCGTGCAAAAATACCAGCAGAATCAGCCGGGGCCAAGCGGCCAGCCTCAGCCCCGCCAGTCCGTAGGTGCGAAGGCACTGGAGCGTTTGCTGCAGGAGCTGTAAAAACGCCGGGCGTTGATCCGTGCGGCAAAGGGCACTTCGGCCACCTTGGCGCCGATAGGCAATGAAAGCCGGAAATCCCGCTCAATATACTCCTGCAGCACGGCTTCTTCGTATATGCGCTTGCAGTCGTGGCCTGCGGCCTTCACCTGCCGGCAATTTATGACCTTGATGCCAGCACCTTGAGACGAACAATCTGGGCAAGAGCGCTATTTTCGGCACTAAAAAAATCTTTTGGGTCATTTCCAGGCCCGTTCAAGCGCCGGCAGGTTAAATTGCATTTGTACTGCAAGAGGCAGGCTGCAAAGCAGGGCTGAAGGCCCCTTATTCATGCTGGCATTGAACATTAAATGAAGGCATGATCATTTGCTGGCAATGGCGGGTGCGGCTGTGCGATTTGGGCAAAAGCCGCTACAACTGCGCGTTCGTCATTGCGCTCAATCAGACGAATACCAACCGGCCCTGCAGCCGGTTCATCTGCCGCAGCAAAGGCCGGTGGCGGCCCACTGAGCGTAACGGTTCAGCTCAACCCGTGAGCTGAACCGTTACGCCTGAGCAAACATAGGAAACACCATGGCAACAACGAACAATGCCGCCGAGTTGATCATTGTTGGCGGCGGACTGTCTGGCCTGCTGACCGCCTGGTTCCGGCTGCTGGCCCATCCGCATGAGACCGTGCTGGTGCTGGAGGCCGCCGAGCGCGCGGGAGGGGATCACACCTGGTCGTTCAACCTCACGGATATCGACCCGCCTCTGCTGACCCGCATGCAGCCCTTCATCGCCCACCAGTGGCCGCGCTACGATGTGCGTTTTCCGAACTACACCCGCACACTGGAAATTGCCTATGCCAGCGGTAACACCGCCAGCTTGTTGCAAGCCGTGGCCCCTCTGGTGGACGCCGGGCGACTGGTGATGCAGACCAACACCCGGGTGGAGGCTGTTTTGCCGCAGGCGGTGCAACTGCATGACGGTCGCCGCCTGACAGCCAAAGCCGTCATTGACGCACGCGGCGGGGCGCCTGGGCCTCATACGCAACTGGCCTATCAGAAGTTTGTCGGCCAGACCGTGCGTACGGCGGCGCCCCATGGCCTGACACACCCCCTGTTGATGGATGCCAGCGTAGACCAGCTGGACGGCTACCGGTTTGTTTATTGCCTGCCGTTTTCCGCCACCGAGCTGCTGATTGAAGATACCTGCTACGACGATGGGCCAGAGTTGCAAGACGCAGCCTTCGCCGCCCGCATTGCCGACTATGCTCGCGCCCAGGGTTGGCAGGTTGCGGAAGTGCTGCGCACCGAGCGCGGCGTTCTGCCCATTACCCTGGCGTGCAATCTTGAAGCCGGTCTGCAGGCGGAGCCCGTTCCGCGCATAGGTCTGGCCGGGGGCGTCTTTCACGCCACCACCGGTTACAGCCTGCCGGACGCCGTGCGGCTGGCCGAGCGTATTGCCCGCACCGCCGACCTTGACGACCGGGCTTTACGTCTGGTGGTGCACAACTACCGTCGCGAACACTGGCGGCGCGAAGCGTTTTATCGTCGACTCAACCGCATGCTGATCTGCGCCGCCAAACCCGGGCAGCGCTACCGGGTGCTGCAACGTTTTTACGGCTTCCAGGAGGGCCTGATCCGGCGGTTTTATGCCGGCCAACTCAGCCGAACCGACCAGGCCCGCATACTGATGGGCAAGCCGCCGGTGCCGCTGCTGGCCGCCGCCGCCGTCATGAGCGAAGCCCGATTCATTCAATCCCACAAAAGATCCCACTATGCCGCCAAGCACTGAGTCCGCTGTAAGCAACAATTTGCATCAACGCGCCGTGGTTATCGGTGCCGGTTTCGGCGGCCTGGCCGCCGCCATTCGCCTGCAAGCCCTGGGTATCCAAACCACCCTGGTGGACAACCGCGATCTGCCCGGTGGGCGCGCCTATGTCTACCGGGACAAGGGCTATGTATTTGATGGCGGCCCCACGGTCATCACCGATCCCAGCGCGCTGGAGGAGCTGTTCACCCTCTGCGGGCGCAAGCTGGAAGACTACGTCACTCTGGTACCGGTCAGCCCGTTTTACCAGTTGTGCTGGGAGGACGGCTACCGCTTTGATTATGTGAACGATGCCGCCGCCCTGGAGGAGCAGATTGCCCGCAAGAACCCGGCGGATGTGGAAGGCTACCGCAAGCTTTACGCTTACACCCAGGAGGTGTTTCGGGAGGGGTATCTTAAACTTGGCAGCGTGGCGTTCCTGAACTTCCGCGACATGATGGCCGCCGCACCCCAATTGATGCGGCTGCAGGCCTACCGCAGTGTCTACTCCAAGGTCAGTTCGTTTATCCAGGATGAACAACTGCGCCAGGCATTTTCGTTTCATTCGCTGTTGGTGGGCGGCAACCCCTTTGCCACCTCATCCATCTACACGCTCATTCACGCCCTGGAGCGCGAATGGGGGGTGTGGTTTGCCAAGGGCGGCACCGGTGCACTGGTAGGCGGTCTGGTGCGGTTGTTTGAGGATCTGGGCGGGCAGTTGCGGCTGTCGTGCCCCGTCACCCAAATCACTACCCAGGGCGATCGGGTCACCGGCGTGCACGCAGGCGACGGCTGGTCTACCAAGTGCGATCTGGTGGTGAGCAATGCCGATGTGGTGCACACCTACGACAAACTGCTGGCCGGCCATGCGCGCGGGCAGCGCTATGCCGCTGCCCTCAAGAAAAAACGATATTCCATGTCGCTGTTTGTCATCTACTTTGGCTTGCGCGCCAAGCACCCCCAGCTGAAACACCATATGGTGCTGTTTGGCGAACGCTACCGCGAGCTGATTGCAGAGATCTTCAAAGGGCCCAATTTGTCCGAGGATTTTTCACTTTACCTGCACGCGCCGTCCGTGACCGATGACTCTCTGGCGCCGCCCGGTTGCAGCAGTTATTACGTGCTGGCCCCGGTGCCGCACCTGGGGGCGGCGGACATCGACTGGGAAACAGAAGGCCCCAAATACCGCGACCGCATTCTGCAGTACCTGGAAGACAGCCACATTCCCAACCTGCGCCGCGACCTGGATACCGTGCGCACCTTGACACCGCTGGATTTTCGCGACGAAATGAACTCCCACCTGGGGTCGGCGTTTTCGGTGGAGCCACTGCTGACGCAAAGCGCCTGGTTCCGGCCGCACAACCGCGACGATGTAATCAAGAATTTGTATATCGTCGGTGCCGGCACGCACCCCGGGGCGGGCATTCCCGGCGTGGTGGGCTCGGCCAAGGCCACCTGCGCGCTGATCGGACAAGATCTTGAACTGACACAAGAGGCCGCGCTGTGACCGATGCAGTGGCCCAGCACGGGCGCGACACCATCCAAGCCGGCTCCAAAAGTTTTGCCCTGGCCTCGCGTATTTTCAGCCCCGACCTGCGCAATGATGTGGCCCAGCTTTACGCCTGGTGCCGGTTTTGCGACGACGCTATCGACGGCCAGGAACTGGGGCGGGGCCGGGTGGCCCTGGCGCGCGCCAATCAACGCGCGCAGTTGGATCAACTGCGTGAGCGCACCACTTTGGCACTGGCCGGCACACCGGATGAGCACCCGGTGTTTCAGGGCCTTGCGAGAGTGTGCGAAAAACATCGCCTGCCCGCTCAGCACCCACACCAGTTGCTGCACGGCTTTGAAATGGACGTAAAGCAGCGCAGCTACACCACGGTGGATGAGCTGCTGGATTACTGCTACCACGTAGCGGGTGTTGTCGGCGTGATGATGGCGCGCATCATGGGCGTAGGCGACGCTGCCACCCTGGACCGCGCCAGCGATCTGGGCCTTGCCTTTCAACTCACCAATATTGCACGGGACCTGCCAGAGGACGCCGCCGCCGGCCGGGTTTACGTGCCGGCGGACGTTCTGCGCAGGCACGGCGCGCCGACGGATGCCAAAAGCTTAAGCGATCCGTCGCACTGGCCCGCCGCCCACCAGGCGGTGTTGGAGTTGCTGGATCTGGCGGAGCAGTATTATCAGTCGGCTGCCATCGGCATGGCCGAGCTGCCGTTTCGCTGTGCCTGGGCTGTGAATGCGGCGCTCAAGGTTTACCGCGAAATTGGCCAACTGCTGCGCGACCGCGGCCCGGAAGCTTGGCAAGAGCGGGTTTCAACCAGTACGTCGCGCAAGCTGATGCTTTCTGTGGCGGCCTTGCCCTTGCGGACAAAGCCCACAACCGAATCGCCGCGCCCGGTGGCTTTTTATCAGCGACCGGGCCGGGACGACGCTTGAGACCGGTTTGGAGCAGGTGACTGCTGCGCCAGCACTGCTAAACCGTGCCGCTCTGGTCCTGCTGCGCTTGTTTCTGCTGCACTTCGCGCAGCTGCCGCTTTAGCTGGCGTACATCGCTGGCCCAAAGAAACCCAAATGACACGGCACCCTCGCGGCCATGCACGGCGTGGTGCATGCGGTGGGCTTGCATTAAGCGCTTGAGATACCCGCGTTTGGGCTGCCAGCGCACCGGCCAGCGCCTGTGCACCAGGCCGTCGTGAAACAAGGTATAAATTACGCCGTAAAGGGTTATGCCGGTGGCAATCGGCATCAGTGGCCGATAATAGGCATCGCCCAGCGCAAACATACCAATCACCACCAGCGAAAAAACCAGCACGTAGAGGTCGTTTTTTTCAAATACGCCGGTGCGCGGCTCGTGGTGCGACTTGTGCCAGCCCCACCCCCAGCCGTGCATGATGTATTTATGCGCAAAATAGGCGAAGGCCTCCATGCCGGTCAAAGCCAGCAGTACCAACAGAATGTCCCAGAATAAAGTCACACGATCACCCTTCGCCAACGGTAGAGCCGCAAGCCGGCTTCAGCCTGTAAATGTTGCTGTCAACGGTTGCCCCTGGGTACCGGCATGCTTGCCAGAACCAGGCAGCCCAGGCCAAAGCCTACCAGCACGCCGCAAGGCAAGAGTAGCTCTGCCCAAGTCTCGCCGCGCACCAAAGCGCCGTAGTAGCCTTCAATGGCCCAGGCGTTGGGTGTAAACAGGCTAATAGGCTGCAGCCAGTCCGGCATCATGAAGCGCGGTATCATTGAGCCGCCCACCGCAGAAATAATCAACACAAAAAATGAAGAAAACTGATGCGCCTGTTGCGGGGTGGTGCACAGGGACAACACCAGGAGTGCCAAACCGGCGCTGGCTGCCGCGGCGGCCAGGCTGACTGCAACAACCTTGCCCAGTGCATCCTCTACCGGCAGCGCAAAACCAAATTTTGCCACGGCAAAAATGGTGGCCGCCTGCAGGAACCCCAGGGTCAGCAAAAACAGGAAGCGGCCCAGCAACAGCTGTGCCCGGCCAGAGACGCCCAGCAACAGCCGCTCCGTGATGCCTGATTGACGCTCCTCCAGGCTGACCATGCCGGCATTGATGGCCGACAGCAGCAGAAACAGAATGGTTGTGGCACCGGCGTAGTAGGCGATGGAGCTTTGCCCCTTGACCGGTGGCTGATCGGCGTATACAGAGCGGAACTCCAGCAGGTTGTCACTGCCTGCGCTTGCGCCCGCCTGCTCCTGCAGCGCGGTCAGGCTTGCCTGTAACTGGCCCTGTTGAGCTTCACTGAAGCCACCCACCAAGGCTTCTGTGGTTGCAGCGGCCTGACCGGCCGACCACTGGGGCGAATGGGTTGCCAGGTGCTGACGCAACAGGCCCTCCAAAGAGATCGCAGCAATGCGCCGGGTAGGCTCGGAAATAATGACGAAGGGCGGCACTTCGGCCTCAGCGGCAGGCGCGGTCTCCGCTTCGACGGCGGTAGCAACCGGTGCCAGGCTGCCGCTTACCAGAAGGCCGGCGTCAAAATGCCCAAGGCGAACCTGCTGCACCAGCGCCGACTCGCGGCCTTGCTCCACAAGTGTAAGCCGCAAAGCATCACTGGCCGCGAGGCTGGCTATAAAATCCTGCAGCAGCGGGTCCTCACTGTGCATGGCCACGCCCACTTGCAGGTTGAGGTCCCCCTCGGTGGCGCTGGAAAAAATACTGGCAAAAATGGCAAAAACCACGCTCGGCAGCACAAACGCCAGCATCATGGCGCCGCGATCGCGCCACAGGCCCAGACCCATCACGGTAAACATGGCGCCGATCATGCTGTCTGCGCCTCGGTCAGGGCTCGCATCAACTCGCACAGGTCGGGGCGCCGCACAGAAAATTCCTCAATCTGTATGCCGGAGCCCGTCACGCTTTGTTGCAGTTGTTTCAGCAGTTCCTCGGCGCTGAGCGTGCTGTAGGCTTGCCACTCGGTGGGGCTTGCGCCAGCGTGGAAGCCAAGCTGGGTCATTTGCAGGCACTGTTGCGGAGTGGGGGGCAGCGCTGCACGTATGGCAAAACGCTGAGCCCCGGCAAAGGTTTGCGCAATCAACTGCGGGGGTGCCCCCTCGGCCACGCGTTGTCCGCGGTCCAGCACCACCACCCGCTGGCACAGTTTTTCCGCTTCAGCCAGTTCATGCGTGACCAGCAGCACAGCTGCACCCTCGGCTGCGCGCTTGCGGGCAATGTCATTGATCAGCTGGCGCGCCTCCAGATCCACCCCGGCGGTGGGTTCGTCGAGGATGATCAGGCGCGGGTGGGTAAGCAGGGTGGCGGCAACGTGCAAACGGCGCTGCATGCCACCGGACATGCGCGACACACGTTCGTCCGCCTTTTGCGCCAGGTCAATTTCCTCCAGCGCCCGGCGCACGGTCTGGGCGCGGGCGCAGCGTACAATGCCGCCCAGCCGGGCGAACACCTGCAGGTTTTCCCGCCCGGTCAGCTGCTTGTACAGGCCAAGTGGCTGCGGCGCAAAACCTATGGAGTGGCGATGGGCGCGGCCTGGCTGCAAGGGTACACCCTGGATATGAATACGGCCGGCCAGGGGTTTCAAGGCCCCGGTCACCGCCCGTACCAGGGAGGTCTTGCCGGCGCCGTTCGGCCCCAGCAGCCCCAGAACTTCGCCGGCATCAATGTAAAGATCCAGGTCAACAAGAACGGGGTTCCCGCCGTAGCTTACGGAGAGATTTTGGATATCCAAAAGGGGAACGGTCATGAAGCGATGCTGCGCACTCCCACTGCCCGCGCACGCGCTGCCGCCGTGTTGAATTGGCGCTCGGCCAAATCCCAAAGCGCGGTAGACTCCATTTGCGCTGTCCGCAGTTGTTGCAGTGCGGTGTCGCGGGCGGCTGCCAACAAAGCGTTGATATTGGCGGCGGATTGCACGGACACCAGCGTGGGTTTTCCTTGATCCTGGCCAACATTTTTGCCGGTTTCTTCCTCTGTCCCGTCCAGGTCCAGCAGGTCGTCATAGATCTGGAACGCCAGGCCAAACTCCCGGGCAAACCGTTTCAGTGCATCCAGCGCCTCGTCATTCAGGCCGCGCAAACGGCCGCCCGTTACCACCGAAAATTCAAACAGGCCGCCGGTCTTCTGCCAGTAAAGCTGCTCCAGTTCCGCCGGCTGGCTGGTGGCATGATCGTCTTGCAGGTCCGCCATCTGCCCGCCGATCAAGCCCCAGGAGCCGACTACTTCACACAGGTGTGCGGCCGTGGCCGCCTTGAATTCGTTGTTCACCGCAGGGCAGCCGGCAATAAGGCCGTAGGACAGATTGAGCATGTTCATGGCGCTTAAGATTGCGGTGCTTTCGGAATACAGCAGGTGGGTACAGGGCTGGTTTCTGCGCAGCTGCGCGTCGTCCATGCAGGGCAGGTCGTCCAAAATCAGCGACGCGGCGTGAACTATCTCGGAGACACACGCAAGTTGCAGGCTTTCAGGCAAAGTGGCCTTGTCCACCCCGGCCGCCAAAAGGGTAAGCAGTGGACGCAGTCGTTTGCCGGGGGCAAGCAGAGTATGGTGCATGGCACCGTGCAAATCCTTTGGCGCAGACTCTCTGGCAGGCAACAATTGCCGCAGGCTGAGCTCAACGTGTTCCTTCAGGGCCGCAAGTGTGGCATCCAGGGAAAGATCTGCGGGCTGGCGCAGGCAAGACTGGTTGGTTCTTTCTCCTAGGACGGTCACGTCGGTTCCCCTGGGGTAAGCACTCGAATCTGGTGAATCCGGCGTACTCTATGCCGGGATTTCGTCTTGCACAAGCGACTTGGCTTCTGTTTGTGGAAATCTACTGAGTGACAGTCGGACGTAATAGCATTGGGCACGCCTGCCGTATCGCGCGTAACTCCAGTAAATAGCTGCCGCCCAACCAGTTTGGGAATCCAGGTCGTTAGCGCAACCTACGAACCATTCAAGGAAAACGGATGAACCCATTCCCGCTTTTGCGGCATGTTTGGCAGAACACAGATTTTTGCACCGGGAAAGGCAGCCGCAGCCCGGCGCCTTGCCAAGCGGCCAGCGTCTGTTGTGATTACAGCTGCCTATGCGCCGGGAGGTACTGTGGCACTTCCCCTTTTTCCCTTTCACTTGAGCCTGGAAAATCATGCGTATAACGCGAACCGCTCCGCTCCAGATCATGCTGGCCAGCCCGCGCGGCTTCTGCGCAGGCGTTCAGCGGGCCATCGATATTGTCGACCGCGCATTGATGCTCCACGGCACGCCGGTTTACGTGCGCCATCAAATTGTTCACAACCAGCGTGTAGTGGAGCAGCTGACTGCCAAAGGCGCGGTGTTTGTGCAGGAAGTCGATGAGGTGCCACCGGGTGCAGTAACGGTGTTTTCTGCGCACGGGGTTTCTCGTGCAGTGGAGGATGCAGC
>CAYNST010000077.1:0-15960 GCA_964399955.1 uncultured Cellvibrionaceae bacterium
GGCGGCGGCGGTTGCCTGGTCATCGAGTCATTGGACCACGCCCTGGCACGAGGCGCAAAGATCTACGGTGAACTGGTAGGTTACGGCGCAACTTCCGATGGGTACGACATGGTGGCCCCCTCGGGCGAAGGCGCGGCGCGCTGCATGCGTCAAGCCATGGCCATGAGCGGAAGTGAAAAGATTGACTATATCAATGCACACGGCACCAGTACACCCGTGGGTGACGTTGCCGAACTTCGAGCCATCCGGGAAGTTTTTGGGAGCGAGGCGCCGCCCATAAGCTCCACCAAATCCTTGACCGGCCACTCACTGGGTGCAACAGGCGTGCAGGAAGCCATCTACTCTCTGCTTATGATGAACAACGACTTTATCTCCGCGTCGGCCAATGTTGGACACTTAGACCCAGAAGCAGAAGACTTGCCAATTGTGCGGGAAATGCAACCGGCTAAACTTGAGAAAGTGATGTCCAACAGCTTTGGCTTTGGCGGCACCAACGCCACGCTTATCTTCCAGAACTACAGTGCCTAGCCGGAGCCGGTTTCGCTGTTACAGACCTGAGGCGGACGCGTGCGCTCCGCCCAAGCCTGTATTTGGGTTTTGATGCCCTGCCGCCAGCTGCGAAGCTGTATCCCAAACTTGTTGGTGCAATGGGTGCCGGTTAGCCAACCGTTGGTTCGCAGCCAGCGCGCCTGCCGCCCTACAATCACCACCGTTGCCGTTTTGTACCCCAGCTTCCGCAGGGCCCTGGCCGCCAGATCCGCCAATTCCGCCTCTGAGCAATGGTCGCTGCTGTGCAGGTGGAACACCCCCCAATTCTCAGCTCCGCACAACACCTGATGGACCATAGCCAACACCACACGTGCGGCTTCCGCAACCTGCAAAGGGCAACCGCGCCAGGCGTCCGTCAGGCAAAACTCCTGCTCTTGCGTAAGCCTTTCACATAAAGACTCGAGCAAGGCGTCCTGCCCGTCAATTAGCCAAGGCAGGCGCAGCAGGATGTGGCGAGGCACGCGGGCAACAGCCTGCTCGGCGGCCAAGAAGGTTTGCCCTGCGGATGTATCGGGCTTGGGTTCCTGGCACTCATCCACGGCGCCGTCCTGCACCTCCGTGGGGAAGACCTCGTGTGAAGACAGGTGAATCACTGGCAGAGAAGCGCTGAGACTGGCTTCTGACAAGGCCACATGCTGCAGCATTATGGCATCGGCCGGCTGCCGGGTCCAAGCCAGGGTATTGATGATCAGCGCAGGTTCGACCTCTTCGAGGAACGCCCTGACCCTGTCCACATCACCCCATTCAAAGGAGCCAATGCCAGGACAAACGATGGAGTAGTTAGCCGTCTCAAAACACGTGAGTAGCGCCGCGCCCAGCGGCGAAGCGCACTCTGTCAGCAGAATCCGAAAAGCCAAATACCTACTCCCTCTCCCCGCGCATTGGTATATTAGGAATCAGAAAGGGATATCGTCGTCAAAACCGTCAAAATCGGGCTTTTGCGCCTGAGCAGGCGGCGAACCAGGTGACGATTGCGCACGAGAAGCGGCCGGTGGCGCACTGCTGTAACCACCGCCATAGCTGTCCTGGTTGTACTGACCAGCACCTTCAGATGAACCTTTGCTGTCCAACATTTGCATTTCACTGGCCACTATCTCTGTGGAGTAACGCTCCACGCCCTGCTGATCCTGCCACTTGCGCGTGCGCAGGGCCCCTTCAACATACACTTTACTGCCCTTTTTGAGATATTCGCCGGCAATTTCTGCAAGGCGATTGAAAAAGACCACCCGGTGCCATTCTGTACGCTCCTGCGGCTGTCCGGTTTGCTTGTCCTTCCAGCTTTCAGATGTGGCTATGCTGATATTGGTTATGGCGCTGCCGCCCGGGGTATATTTGGTATCGGGATCTTGGCCAAGATTGCCGACCAGTATAACTTTGTTCACACCGCGGGTTGCCACGTTAAATCCTCCAAAAAATTTCAGGTTTCGACCGATCCGAGCATGCCATATGACGGCCATCGGCAGGCGGCGGGCTCAAATTTGAGCGCGCCACTGCGCCGCAGTGCCCAGCTACAGATCAGCGGTAGTGTAGCTTTTGCGCAAAAAAAAATCTGCTGTTATTTCCAGCTGCTCACGGGCGCTGGTGCCCGGACCCGGCTGCGGGTTCCATGCCAAGGTAATGATTCAGCGTCTGCCTATCAAATGCACTGTCATCCACCTTCAGATACAAAAGTGCCTGCTCTTTTACCCACATGGCCTCGACCACACCCGGCACGGCTTGCTGCAGCGCTTCGCCCTGCGGGTCAACCTGATGCGGCACCACCAGACTGGTCAGGTATCTGGGCGACCTCATCCACGCCGCCGCCGCCAGCCAAACGCCGGTCACCCCCATGCACGCCCAGAACACGCCACCCAGGCCAAAACGGTCAAGAGCGAACCCGCCAACCACTCCCCCGATGGACGCCCCCAGAAATTGGCAGGTTGAGTAGACGCCCATTGCGGTACCCTTGCTACCGGCGGGCGCTTGCTTGCTCACCAGCGACGGCAGGCTTGCCTCCAGCAGGTTGAACGCCACAAAAAACACGAACAGGCCCGCCACCCAATGCCACAATTGCTGCGCGCCCCCCAGCACCGCTTCTCCCACCAGCAATATGGCGATAGCCAGCAGAAAAACCTGCTTGATTTTGCGCTTCCGTTCGGCCACGTAAATCAGCGGCACCATGGCGACAAATGACAGCAGCATGACTGGTAGGTAGAAATGCCAGTGCTGCTCTCGCTCCACTCCGGCGGCAACAAACGCCAGTGGTACGGCGATAAAAGTGGCGGTCAGCACAAAGTGCAGACAAAATATACCCAAGTTGAGGCGTTGAAGATCCATGTTTTTAGCTGCGTCCAAAAACAGGCGGGGAACAGCACGGCTTTCATAGGCACTGCTGCGTGCTGGAGGGTCTGGCACCAGCGCCACCAATACGAAAATACCCACCAGTGACAGCCCGGCGGTGAACCAGAAAATGGTCGATAAACCGCCCACGGATGCCAGCATTGGCCCCACTACCATGGCCAGCGTAAACGAAAGACCAATGGACACCCCGATCATGGCCATGGCCCGGGTACGATTCTGCTCTGAAGTAAGATCGCCCACCAGGGCAAGGACAGTACCGGATATGGCCCCGGCACCCTGCAGCGCTCGGCCAAAGATAAGCCCCCAGACATGGTCCGACAGCGCAGCAACCACACTGCCCAGGGCAAACACCAGCAAGCCACCCACAATAATGGGTTTCCTCCCCCAGATGTCTGACAGCAGGCTCAAAGGAATTTGAAGTATGGCCTGTGTCAATCCGTAACCCCCCAGCGCCAGCCCCAGTAACATGGGGGTAGCTCCTTCGTATTCGCCGCCGAACACCATCATCACCGGAAACACCATGAACAACCCGAGCATGCGAAAGACATACAACAAGGTTAGTGTGCCGACGACGCGAATCTCCGAGATGGGTTTGCCAGTTATCACCTTATGCCTCTTCAAAAACGCAAGATTCTAGCAGTCCCGCTCTTGCCGAAGGTAGCGCCCTGCCTCATTTTTATGGAAAAGACCCGGTGGCGCGTGGAACCATCTCCATAAAGTCGCCTCTCATTCGTTGCATCAGTGCACGGCGGGCAGAAACGCCTGGCCGGAGAGAAGCGAGACTGGTGTTACAAATGAACACACCCGGTAGCGGCCGAACTGGAGAACACGGCCCCGTTCGGTTACAATCGGCGCGCTTAAGTTTGCAGAACATGTCCATTGTCAATGCTGCTGTAACTAGCTCTAATCGATGGCATATCTTTTGAATCGGGAATTACTTTTTGAGAAGGCAGAGACGGTCGTGACAGCAGGATCAGATCATTCCAGGGCGAACGACATAACGCTTTACTCCTCCAACAGGAGTTTGCAAACCGGCGTGTTGGCAGCCCTTATCGCAGAGAAAATGGAACTCAGCTGCAATGTTATCCACGAAATGCCCACCAACGGCATAGCCACGCAACTGGTACTTATTGATTGCCAGGGCCACGGCGTCAGCGAGCTGCGCGCGCTGGTCGGTGAGATCAACGAGCAAGAGCAGCATGTGGATGTGGTACTGCTCAACACAGAGCCGGACAGTGAGCACGAAGAACTTCTAGATTGGCCCTGCATAGCCGGTCTGTTTTTCAGCGATACAGACCAGGACCAATTGCTGCGGGGCCTTGAATGCCTTCTACGCGGCGAATTCTGGGTACCTCGTCGGCTGCTGCATAAATTTTTGGAGAAAAACCGCCGGGCGCCCTCATTCAAACGTACCGACACCAAGTTGACCAAACGCGAACGTCAAATCTTGAAATTGATCAAAGATGGTGCAACCAACCTGGATATATCCGAATCCTTGGCGGTGAGCGAGCACACGGTAAAAAGCCATCTTTACAACGTTTACAAAAAGATAGGCGTGCGCAACCGGCTGGAAGCAAGCAACTGGGTACGCGACTTTGAAGAACTCTAATCTTTGAGCCCTCGGGCACGGGCGTAACCTGCCCCCCTGCCCTATGCCCCCACTCCCGTAAAACCTCCACCCAAGATACTGCCGCAGTTGTTTGCCAAGCCCATTCAAGGTGCCAGGCTGCAGGTGATACCGTATACAATTCCGTTCGGTTGCTGCACAAGCGCCACCACCACATTCAGGGGGAACAGTGGAACACATCATCGTACGCGGCGCCCGCACCCATAATCTCAAGAACATCGACCTGGATATCCCCCGGGACAAGCTGGTCGTGATCACCGGCCTGTCGGGGTCTGGCAAATCCTCCCTGGCGTTCGACACTCTCTATGCAGAAGGCCAGCGGCGCTATGTTGAGTCACTGTCCTCCTACGCCCGACAGTTTCTCTCCATGATGGAAAAGCCGGATGTGGATCATGTCGAGGGTCTGAGTCCGGCCATCTCCATTGAACAGAAGTCCACTTCGCACAATCCGCGTTCAACCGTAGGCACCATCACAGAAATTTACGACTATTTGCGCCTGCTGTTTGCCCGCATCGGTGAACCACGCTGCCCAGTGCACGGGGAGCCGCTCTCTGCCCAAACCGTCTCCGAGATGGTGGATCAGGTTCTGGCGCTGCCAGAGGGTTCCAAAGTCATGTTGCTGGCGCCCATTGTGCGAGACCGCAAAGGCGAGCACCTGCATGTGCTGGAATCCTTGCGACGCGACGGCTTTGTGCGGGTGCGCGTCGACGGGTTGGTGGTGGACCTGGACGACACACCCGATCTGGACAAAAAAAAGAAGCACACCATAGAGGCTGTTGTTGATCGCTTCAAAGTGCGCCCAGACCTGTCTCAGCGCCTGGCCGAGAGTTTTGAAACCGCTCTGCAAATTGCCGACGGTTTGGCGGCCATCGGATTCATGGACGGTGAAGAGGAGGACAAATTGTTCTCCGCAAGGCACGCCTGTCCCCGCTGTGACTATTCACTGCAGGAACTGGAACCCCGCCTGTTCTCATTCAACAACCCCGCCGGGGCTTGCCCAAGCTGTGACGGACTGGGTGTGAAACAGTTTTTCTCCCCGGAAAAAATTGTCCAGCACCCGGAAGCCTCCATTGCAGAAGGCGCCATTCGCGGCTGGGACAAACGCAGCCTGTATTATTTCCACATGCTCTCGTCCCTGGCAGAGCACTACGGCTTTTCCCTGGAAACACCCTGGAACAAACTGAATAAAAAACAACAGGCGGCGGTACTGCAAGGCTCCGGAAACGAGCTGATCGACTTCAAGTATCTGAATGAACGCGGCGACTCGGTCTTTCGTCGGCACGCGTTCGAAGGCGTGGTGCCCAACCTTGAAAGACGCTATCGCGATACCGACTCCAACAGCGTCAGAGAAGAGCTGGCAAAGTACCTGACCAGCCAGCAGTGCCCGGCGTGTGAGGGCACTCGCCTGCGTCAGGATGCACGCCACGTTTTTGTGGACAACCGGACTCTGCCGGAAATAACCTTGCTGCCGGTGGGCGAAGCATTCACCTATTTCAGCGGGCTGTCTTTCAGCGGCGCCCGCGGCAAAATCGCCGACAAGATACTTAAGGAGCTGCGCGATCGCTTTCGGTTTCTGGTGGATGTGGGCCTGAACTACCTTAGCCTCAGCCGCAGTGCAGACACCCTGTCCGGCGGCGAGGCTCAGCGCATTCGGCTTGCGAGCCAGATCGGGGCCGGCTTGGTGGGGGTAATGTACATACTGGACGAGCCCTCCATCGGCCTGCACCAGCGAGACAACGACCGCCTGTTGCGCACCCTGACCCACCTGCGCGACCTGGGCAACAGTGTCATTGTGGTTGAGCACGACGAAGACGCGATTCGCAGCGCCGACTATATCATCGACATTGGCCCAGGGGCAGGTGTGCACGGGGGCGAGATAGTTGCACAGGGTACGCTGGCCAATATCCTCGACAGCAAGACCTCTCTGACCGGCGCCTATTTGTCCGGCAAAAAAGGCATCGCCATCCCCGCCCAGCGTACGCCGGTCAACAGCAACAAGATGCTGGTCTTGAGCGGCGCCAGAGGCAATAATTTGCAGCAGGTTGAGCTGCACTTGCCCATCGGCCTGATGACCTGTGTGACCGGGGTATCCGGTTCCGGCAAAAGCACACTGATCAATGCTACGCTCTACCCGCTGGCCGCCACGGCTTTGAACCGCGCATCAACCTTGACCGCCGCCCCCTATGACCGGGTGGAAGGGCTTGCGCTGCTGGACAAGTGCGTAGACATTGATCAAAGCCCCATAGGCCGTACGCCACGGTCAAATCCCGCCACCTATACCGGAATATTCACCCCCATCCGCGACCTGTTTGCCGGCACCCAGGAAGCGCGCTCGCGAGGCTACAAATCAGGCAGATTCAGCTTCAATGTCAAGGGAGGGCGTTGTGAGTCCTGCCAGGGTGACGGCATGGTGAAGGTGGAGATGCACTTTCTGCCGGACATATTTGTGCCCTGCGACGTCTGCCAGGGCAAGCGTTATAACCGCGAGACACTGGATGTAAGGTACAAGGGCAAAAGCATTCACCAGGTTCTGGAACTGACCGTCGAGGATGCGCGGGAGTTTTTTGACGCGGTGCCCGCTATCGCCCACCGATTGCAAACATTAATGGAGGTTGGACTTTCCTATATTCGGCTGGGACAAGCGGCTACTACGCTTTCCGGCGGGGAAGCACAGCGGGTGAAATTGGCCAAGGAGCTGTCCAAGCGGGATACAGGGCAAACGCTGTATATCCTTGATGAACCCACTACCGGGCTGCATTTTCACGATATCCAGCAATTGCTTGCCGTGCTGCACCGCCTGCGCGACCGCGGTAACACCGTAGTGGTGATTGAGCACAACCTGGATGTGATCAAAACGGCCGACTGGGTCGTCGACCTGGGGCCGGAGGGTGGCAGTGGCGGTGGTCGCATCATAGCTACCGGCACCCCGGAAGACATTGCGCAGAACCCCAGCTCGCATACGGGCCACTTCCTCAAGCCGCTGCTGAGCCCACCTAAACCCACTGCCAAAAGGCGTACTGGCAAAAGCGGCTGATGATCTGCGCCATGGCCGGTCAGGCCTTTTTACCTGAGACCTGAAGCTAGCCGTTGGCGCGCTTCAGGTGCTCGCGCTCCAACAGATTGATCTGCTCCAACGCCTCCTCCAAACGCGGATCCTTCTGCTCCTGCGCCACCATCTCCACCAACTGACGCGCCTGGGAGAATTTTTTGAAGTCACAGAACATCATCGCCCGGTAAATTACCTTATCCACGTTGTATTCATCCACGTTGGACAGGTCCACCAGGTCATCCAGCTCCGTCACCCCCAGACTTTCCAATTGCTCTCGAGAATCTTCCGGCCGGTAACTGGACATTTTTTCGGCAATGGACATACGCACTTCTGCATCCGAGCGTCGCTCCCTGGAAGATTTCAACTCCTGGGTGATTGCCTCCAGGGAGCGCGCGTCTTCGTCTGCGGTAAGCACATCCAGAAGCTCTTCATCCAACATCAGCGATGAAAAGTCCTCGGGCTCCTCTGCAGTAAGGGGCGTGACTTGTTCTTCGTTTTTCCTTTTCAGCGGCCGCGCTCGCCAAGCCTGATGCAACTGCTTAGTGGGCTCGTAATGACCGCTGGCGTGAAGCGACGTCTGCTCCGGCTCCTTGGACGCCGCAACCAACTCCGCCCGCTGGATCTGCGCGGCCGTCAGTGCAGGCAGCTCCTGGGTATCGCCCGCCCCATGAGCAGGCTGTTTACCAGCGTGTTTGCGGTAAAACAGATAGAGTACGGTGAACAACGCCGTCAGCAGGATCCCTGCAGCAAATGCCAACCAGGACAGGAGGGTGCGCTCGGCCCGTTCAGGTTCTTCCGGCAGTTGCAGCTCCGGCCCCTCAACCGCCAGCGGCGCAGGCACCGTTTGCTGGGAGGCAGGCGTGTCGGCAGCGGACGATGCGGAGCCTGTACCGACGGAGTCGCCACTGTTTTGATCAATACCAATTCGCGCCATGATTGCGTCGAGTTCATCGACTTGTTCACTGCCCTCAAGCCCCAGCTGACTGCGCATATCGGCAATCTGTCGTCGTTGCGCCACCACCAGGTTCGTCAGGGTCTCCAAATATTCGGAACTTTCCAGGCGCTCCATCCGCACTCTCAAGGCGTCGTTTTCCCGCACCAGCATGTCGATCAGTTCGCGGGTTTTGTCGTCTCGGTTACCTGCCCCTACCGTCAGCAGGCCTCGGGCCTCGGACACCACTACGGCGTCTTCTGTGGTTGGCGGTTTATCTCCAGGAGCCGTCGGGGCACTGACAGACTCGATTGGCGTTGGCCGCGCACTGGTAGCAGGCGGACTGGACTCCGCGCCGGGCGGTGGGGCCTGTTCAGAAGGTGCGCTCTCTGGCGTGCCTTCTTCGCGCCGCAGCTGATATTCCTTCACATCCGGCATCTGCAACAGGGCGTCCGCTTTGAGTCTGTCCATATTCCCGCGCACAAACGCGTGCGGATTGTTTTGAAACAGCCACAGACTGGCATCGTGGGTGCTCAAATCGGTGCCTTCCCGCCAGCGCTGGGCGATGCTGGACAAGGTATCGCCGGAGCGTACCCGATAGCGGCCTTCTTCCGTCTGCAGAGCTTGCAACTCAAGCCTTGGGGCAGCCCGCACGGGGCTGGCGGAGGGAACCGCCGAGCGAGCGCCGGCCGGCGGCGCAGCCGGTTGAGCCGGTTCAATCGCAGGTTGGCGGCGGGTGGGGGCGTCGGCGGCGACGGGTGGTAGATCCAGAAGCACCGGGTATTCACGGTAGACCACCCCACTCGGCCAGCGGAGCTCCACCAGCAAGGTCAGGAACGGCTCTTTGACGGGCCCGTCCGAGCGCACCAACACCTGGTAGCCATTGGCACTCCTATCCAGCTGAAAGCTGAGCTTATTCGGCACGAAAAACAAATCTACGCCCATACGAGCGGCTTCAGCCGCGCCTACCTGCCGCACATTGATGTCTTGCGGATCCAGGCCGCTATCCACACTGACCAGCTGAATACTGGCTCTCAACGGCTGTCCCAGGTAGGACTCAGGTTCTATTTCGCCCAGGCCCAAAGCATGGCCACAGAGGGACACAGCGCTGATGGCCAAACCGGAAGCGGCGGCCAAGAGCGACTTTACTCTGATCTGTGCCACTGTCCGGGCAGCAGATAAAGAGGAATGATGGAGTCTGTTGCTATTATTATATGATGTCACGCCGGTACCTCAGTGTTCACTTAACGTCTTCCGCTCGCTGAAGCTCCTCCGCAAGCAAGACTACTCAGATGTATCCTTTCCGAGAGACAGGGAAACGTCACCGCGCTAAGCCGACATCGTCGGCCAGCCTGTCTCCGACCTGGCGGTGACGAGGGCGCGCAGGTATCGCCGAAGCTTGTTTATTCCGTGGCGCGGACGCTTTCTATCCCCTGATACTTGTTGAGCACGTCTTAGTGTGCACGGTATTATCATCCAAGATGAAGCATAAAGCGATTCGTAACTCGCCGGCTATCATCATTCAAGCGCAGATCTGCGTCATATTTTGCCAGACACCTGCCGGCGGTCGGGCGCGCATTTGGTGCGCACCCAAACTGGCATTGGCCCCTTGTTTGCCCGCTGCGGCACAGCATGCGCCTGTATGTCAGTCAACCTTGCCCGGCGACGTCACTTGTAAGGCCAAGCGTATTATTCGATTATAGAGACCTCTGCAAAACGCGACGGATTTCCGGCAGCTACAGTGCCTACACCAATTCAAGGGAGCCGATGTGGACGACATCATAGAAGAGCTACGTGAGCGTAGTGAAAGCATACCCGTGCCACTGGATCTACCCACAGAGGATGATCTGGTGAATATTGAAGAGCAGTTGTTCTTGCCACTGCCCAAGGAGTACCGTGAATTCTTGTTGACGGTCAGCGATGTTGTCCTGGGGGCACTGGAACCGGCCACCGCTGCAGACCCGAACGCGCACAATTACCTGCCAGAGCTGGCGGCCACCGCCTGGTCGGACGGTCTTCCGCGTCACCTTATACCCATTTGCCAACACTCGTCCGGATGCTACTGCATCGACCCGGACGGCTACGTCAAAGACTTCCGCGACGGCAATCTGTCTGAAAAGGAGTGGGAGTCCGTCTGGTACTGGGCCCAGGATGTCTGGCTCTCCGGCGACACCTGATTCAGCTAACCCCTCCTCCCTGATCCCAGCCTCACCTGCCACCTTTGGCGTTGCCCGCATTATGGCGCGCCGCTCTCACTCTCCCCACTTCAAGATCAAGTTCTCATAAGCCTGGCGCAACGACTGTTTGCCTGCTGTTATTGATGGAAGCCCCTCGGGTTTGGCGCTGGAGGCATTAGTGCCCCCAAAAAGTCAACCAACAATAATGGCTAGCCCAGAGCAAGGAGTTCCAGTGAAGCGTCTGTTTTTATGCAGTACTCTGTTTGTCAGCGGCCTTTCCCACGCCGCATCGACGAATCTGAACCTGGGTTCCGGCCTGACTGCCGCCCCGGCGCTGAATCCGTCTTCCATATTTGCGCCTGGCCGCAACCCGGCGCTGGCCAGCTTGAGCGTGCGCCCGGATGAGCGCTTCCGCCTGAACTACTTACCCGCTTTATCCATGGGTCTGGAAGTGGGCGACGTTGGCAACTTCATTGACGAGATAGACGAGCTGGTTGACCTTCTGGAAGACCCGACCAATGCAGTTGACGGCGTACAAACAACCCTTGACCGCTTCAACAGCCTGTTGGTCAACCTGGGCGAGGAAGGCTACCTGAAGGTTGAAAACCGCCTGACTGCACCGATCGCCCCGTTTTACTGGCGCCCGAGCGCAGTGCCGGGAACCATCTTCCTGGAACTGGAGATGAACACCGCCGTGCGGTTGGGCATTCTTGACGACCGGCTGAGTTTTGATCAACAAAACGGCAATTTCACCACTGCCTCCTCTGCATACATCAAAAGCGGCATCGAAAAACGCGCGTCGCTCGGCTACAGCCAGCCGCTGTTCGGTGAGCGAGCGTTCACCAATCTGAAAGGGCAGCTGTTGGGCGGCGTGAAAGTGAGCCTGATCATGATTGACCTCAGCAAACAGGTCATGCGGCTGCAACACCTTGACGGCAAGGACATCGAAGACGTCGTCCGCGACGAGTACAAAGAAAACCTGCAGTCAGACACCGGTTTGAGCGTGGATGTGGGCCTGATTTGGGCGGCAGAGCAATACCGCGTGGGCCTGAACATCTCCGATATCAACTCTCCGAGTTTCACCTACGGAGCTGTGGGCACAGACTGCGAGCGCTACACCGAGCAGTCGGTGCGACGCAACAACTGCGAAACGGCAGCATATTTTGCTCTGGAACAAGGCGACATTCGCACTCACGAGACCCACGTCAAACACGCCGTCGCCACTGTGGATGCCGCTTGGTTTCTGACGCCGCGCTGGAGTGTGGGCGCCGCACTGGATCTGTCCTCCACCGACGACCTGGTGGGCGAGGCCAACCAATGGCTGCACACCGCTACTACTTTCAATTCGCCCGGGATCTGGTGGCCGGATGTGCGCATGGGCTACCGCAAAAATCTGGAGGGTTCTCAGCTCTCTACGCTGTCTGCCGGGATATCTCTCTTTGATGCACTCACCTTTGATGTGGAGGTGGCCCTGGAGCGCATCACTGCAGACGATGCCGAGGCCCCACGCAAACTGGCCTTTGCCCTGAGCTTCTCCGAGCGCTTTTAACCCCCCAACCACAACGCCGCACCGACGGACGAATGGAGCAGTGTCTATGTTCAAAAAATCTACCGACAAGCCTACCGCCATTTCCACTTTGTTTGCCATGTCATTGGTGGCGGGCCTGGGCGCCTGCGGCGGCAGCGGACAGGACAAAGGCACCGCCGAATCGCAAATGCGCATTTTTCAGGGCGTGGCAGTAGACGGTTACCTCGCCCGCTCCATGGTGTTTCTCGACTTTGACAATAACGGCACCAGAGACCCCTGGGAACCCTACGCGTTTACTGACGATGACGGCTATTTCTCCTACAATCCCCTCACCGGCACCCACTACTGCACAGATGATGGCGATGAAGCCAACCTGCTGCACTGCCTGCGCTCGAAAAGAGCATTTGACCAGGCAGTTCTTCGAGTGGACGGTGGCTACGACGTCATGACCGGTGAACCTTTTGCCGGCCAATTGAGCCGCAGACTGGGGCAATCCACAACAGCCAGTACCGAGCTCAGTGTGGTTTCCCCTTTGACGACCGTGTTTACCGACATCCGCGACGTCGACAAGAAGGCCAATCTGCTGCTAGCACTGGGAATTGACGAAAACGACCTGAATGTGGACTATTTCAACGCTGACGGCTTGGGCACGATAGAGCCCGAGCTGTTCAACACGGCACTTAAACTGCACAAAGTGGCGACCATACTGGCGGACCGCCTGCAGGATACCTACAGCGACATTGGCAATGAAGTGGGCACGCCCAACGACGTCAGCGCACTGGTCTATCGGAATCTGGCTCGCCACCTGGCCGCCGACGGCGCCGATTTTGGCTTGGTTATGACCTCCGACACCTCGCTCCGGCAGGTGCTGCAAGAGGCAGAACACGAGACCCAGGAGATCTACCAACTGCGCGGCCTTGATCTGCCGCGGATCAACCCTTGGTCAACCGGCACCGTGGAGCTGGTCCAGGTCGTCCAGCACGCTTTGCGGATTGCCCCACTGGTCGACGCGATGGTGCCGCGCTCTGCCGCCCCCACGACCGATCTCAAAGGACAGGTCCGGGCCGTGGAAGCGGTGGTCATGAAGATTTTGCAGGAAGACACCGCCGCAGACCCGACCATTGCCGGCGCTGCGAGCTTCTTGACCAACCCTGCAAACCGGGACTTGGCCAACGCCCTGGCGCAGGCACTGTCCAGTGACCGCGCGGACCTGGCTTCACTTGCTCGACGCAACTTCAACGATTTGCACACGGAAGACCAGGTGATGACGGCCGCCCGACTGCCCGACTCCGTGCAACCGTTCCGCAATTTGGTGGGCATGCAGCTGAAGGTGTCAGATCTGGACCTGGGCTTTGCGCCCGACCAACTGAAAGATATTGAAGTGGAAGCCTACTTTCAAGGTAACCGCAATGCTACCAAAGGCCAACTGCACGCATGTATCAAATACATTGAAGACGCTCACAGCGATGGCACGCTGGGAGAAGCGAACACCCGTGGAGAGCTGGTGCACGGCCATTGGAGTCTGCTGAACGCACAGGGTAATGACGGCGGCTCCTACAGCCTGTTGTTGACCATTCAATTTCTGGGCACACAGTATCAGGCGATCATGAAACCCAATGGCATGGAGCACGTAGATGGGCAGGAATACCACAGGGTTCGCTTCGACTACGCCGACCAGATCCGCAATTGGTACAGCCTGGAAGGTTTGAAGTCATCAGATAGTCTTCCGCTCAGCAAGCATGACTGCGAAACGCGACTTCCGCCCCGAATCCACGGGCTATAAAAGAAAGGGGGCTGAAAAGCCCTTTTTTTTTGCCCAACCGTATTGCCCCCTAATCAGCTCCGCCCACTTGCAAAAAAGTGTCAGCTCAAGGCTGCACAACAAAGGAGGTTACCGGTGCCGGCGCAGGGACCGCAGCAATGGTGGGCTGGAGCAAGAAATCAGGGGCCAGCGGGCTAGAACAGAAAGCCACCGCCGCGCAATCGGCCCCACTAGCCCAGCATCAATCCGAATAGGGCACCAACGAAATGTTGAACACCCGGGCCTCACGCGATGCATCGGCAATTTGCATGTAGGTATCGGTGGCGGAGTCGTCATGAGCACGCACCACCACGCTGGAGCCTGGGTTGGAGGCGTTTTTCTGAGCTATGAGGGAGCGCACCGAACGGATATCCACTCGGCGGTTGTCGATAAATACGTCATTTTGCTTGTCCACCGTGACCAGGATGGAGCTGTTTTCCGAAGGCGGTGGCGGTGGTGCGTTGTTGTCCTCGGGTACGTTCACATTGATGGTATTTTCACGAACGAACGACGCCGTCACAATGAAAAATATCAACATGATGAACACCACATCCAGCATTGGGGTCAAGTCGATCTCGGCCTTCTCGCCGCTATCCTTGTTCTTGCGCTTTCTACGACTCACGGTGTTGTCTCCAACTGAAAAGCTGCCTGCCATGGCGCAGGCAGCACGGGGATTTATTATATTGCGGTCAAGCCGCCGGAGATAAACACTCGTCCGGCGAATACAACCAGATAAAGGATTCGGCGATTATTCTACCGGAAATTTATGTATTTGGCGCTTTTTTGCTGTGCAGGCTCTGGTGCAATACGATAACCGCCCCTCAAAACAAACTCAACTGCTGCATAAGCGAGCCGCTGCCGCCTGTGGTAGGACTCAACCGCATGCCCAAGCCAACCAGCCTCACAGGGCGCTGCACACGCGTCCAGGCCGCATGCAGCAGCCGACAGTAGCCGTCGGTGCCAGGGCGCGCCAGTGAGCGCGGCAGCGCCGTCTCCATGGTGGTCTGCTGGAAATCGTCAAACTTCAGTTTCACAAAAAAGTTATTCGGCCGGTAGTCAGGCAATAGAGGCGTGAAGCGCTTGTCCAGCGATTGCAAAAGCTCAGGCACCACGGCGCTCAATTGGTTCAGCGCCAGATCGCGGTCGAAGGTCCGCTCTACACTGACGGATTTGCGGGTGTGATCAACCTGTACCGGCCGCTCATCTTTGCCCCAGGCCCGCTCGTACAGTGACGGCCCCGCGCTGCCGAAGTTCAACCGCATGTTCTCCAGGCCAAATTCACGAATGTCTCTGCAGCAGTACAGCCCAAAGCGCTGCATTTTCTGCGCAGTAACCGGCCCCACACCGGGCAGTTTACCCACGCCAAGTTCTGCCGTGAAGGCTTCTACCGCAGCAGGAGGAACCGCAAAGAACCCGGCGGGCTTGCGCCAGTCGCTGGCCACTTTTGCCAGAAATTTCACCGGCGCCACCCCTGCCGACACGGTCAGCCCCAGCTCTTTGGCGATCTTGTGCTGGATGGCTTGCGCAATCCAGGTGGCGCTACCTTTGAAAGCCTCGCAATGACTGACGTCGAGGTAGGCTTCATCCAGGGAAACCGGTTCGCAGACCTCGGCATACTCCGCAAATATCTGCCGCATTGCACGTGAAGCATCTTTATAGCGCGCCATATTCGGCGGCAGTATCAGCAAGTCCGGGCACAGTCGCAGGGCGTGAGCGGAGGGCATGGCGGAACGCACACCCGCGCGCCGGGCCTCGTACGAGCAGGTGGCAATTACCCCCCGGCGCTCCGGATCTCCACCCACGGCAATTGCCCGCCCCCGAAGACGCGGGTTATCCCGCACCTCGACGGCGGCAAAAAAACAGTCTGCATCAATGTGTAGGATCTTACGCATGCGGCCGCCCACTGGTTATACACACAGCAGGCAGCAGTCTAGCATATTGCCGCGGACAGCCTAGGG
>CAYNST010000078.1:0-15931 GCA_964399955.1 uncultured Cellvibrionaceae bacterium
CGCCATGATGAAGAAACTGCGGGTATGGGTGGGCTTGCACGATGAGGCCTCCGGGATTCAAGTGCGCAGTGGTTCATACAAATGAAGCCGATCATACCCAATAAGGCGCAAAATTGTGAAAAATAATACGTTTAATACGTGCCTGCTGCCAGTGACGACCCGCGAAGCTCTGGGGGAGCGGCATTTGCTAACCACCTGGAGAACCGAGCGGCGCCGGCAGCGCTGAAAAACCGTAAACCCACAGGTATAAACCTGGGCTAAGAACTTGCATGGTTTAGGGCGCTTCTGTATTCTACTGCCACTCTAAAGGCCGCATAATACGCTGAACCTTCACGTTCAACTTCCGTTTGAACCCTCGCCCGGCTTCCGATGCCCACCCCGGGTATGCTCCGCGGCAGAAGCGTTCACCGATCGGAGCCTACTGTTTTTGCCGACTGCTCTTAACACCCAACTCATGACCCGTCTGGAATTCTTTAGATAATCAGGCGGGCCTTGGAGATAAAGCTTCCGGCTGTCTCCGACTGAATAGGGCCAGGATCCAGGCCCGTCCCGGCGTGCCACCCCCCGCGTTAGCCGAAGGGAAAAAACCACGATACTCGCTTTACGATGCATGATTCACTCTAATTGCAAGGACATTTGATAAACCAACCCCTATGCTCGTACTTCTTCTGCTTCTACCGTTCATAGGCAGTGTGATTGCTGCCCGGCTGGCTCCCAACGCCCGCAACAGCGAGGCCTGGCTGGCGGGAAGCGTATCGGTACTCGGGCTGCTGATATCCGTTTACCTCTACTACATTCAGGTCGGCCAGGGCGAAATTGTGCATTATCAGGCCGAATGGCTGCCGGATTACGGGGTTAATTTCAGTCTCCGTATGGACGGCCTGGCGTGGCTCTTCACGGTGCTGGTGCAGGGTATTGGCCTGCTGGTTGTTCTCTACGCACGGTACTACATGTCCCCACAGGACCCGGTGCCCCGGTTTTTCTCCTTCCTGTTGGCCTTTATGGGGTCAATGCTGGGCGTTGTCCTCTCGGGCAATCTCATTCAGCTGGTCATCTTTTGGGAGCTGACCAGCGTCACCTCCTTCCTGTTGGTTGGGTACTGGCATCATCGGATTGACGCCCGGCGTGGCGCACGAATGGCGCTTACCGTGACGGCGGCAGGCGGGCTTTGCCTGCTGGCCGGCGTACTGGTGCTGGGTAGCGTGGTGGGGAGCTACGAACTGGATGATGTGCTGGCCGCAGGTGACCGCATCCGCGCGCACGACAGCTACCTGACAGCCCTGATTCTAATAGCCATTGGCGCACTGACCAAAAGCGCGCAGTTTCCGTTTCACTTCTGGTTGCCTCACGCCATGGCGGCGCCAACACCCATCTCCGCCTACCTGCACTCGGCCACCATGGTTAAAGCCGGTATTTTCCTGCTTATGCGTTTGTGGCCGGTACTATCCGGTACTCCGGAGTGGGTATGGCTAATTGCCGGAGCCGGGCTGTGCACATTGTTGATTGGGGCCTTTTGCGCTATTTTTCAACATGATCTCAAGGGGCTGCTGGCCTATTCCACCATCAGCCATCTTGGACTGATTACCCTTTTGCTGGGCATTGGCACACCTCTGGGCATGGTGGCCGCCATTTTCCATACACTCAACCACGCCATCTTCAAAGCGTCCCTCTTCATGGCCGCCGGGATCCTGGATCACGAGACAGGTACGCGGGACATGCGCACCCTGCGCGGGCTTTATCATGTGCTGCCCATAACCGCTACCCTGGCCATTGTTGCCAGCGCGTCCATGGCCGGGGTGCCGCTGTTGAATGGCTTTTTGTCCAAGGAGATGTTCTTTGCCGAGACATTGCTGATAGGCGGCTCGGAAAACTGGTGGTTATCCATTGCCGCAGTAACCGCAGGCCTTTTCAGTGTGACCTATTCCCTGCGGTTCATCAGTGTGTTTTTTGGCAAGTTCGCCCCCAACCTGCCCAATGAACCCCATGAACCGCCGCGTTGGATGCGCTTTCCGGTGGAGTTTCTGGTGCTGCTGTGCCTGTTGGTGGGCATTGTGCCAGGTGTGGCCATCGGCCCGCTGCTGCACAATGCGGCAAGCTCGGTACTGGGCAGTCGCACGCCGGACTACAGCCTTGCCGTTTGGCATGGTTTTAACCTGCCTTTGTTGATGAGCACAGTGGCACTGCTGGGCGGCATTTTGCTGTATTGGCTGTTGCGGCGTTATTTCCGGCTGGCCGAAAGCGACCGGGTGCCCCTTTTGCACCGTATCAATGGCGCCCGCGTGTACGACGGTGGCATGCTGCGCATTCCTTTGCTGGCGGACTGGCTGGTCCAGCGTCTGGGCACCGTTCGCCTGCAACCGCAACTGCTGCTGATTGTGGCGGCACTGATTGCCGTACCCTTGATGCTGGGCCTGCCGACCCAATCCAGCGCCGCCCCCCCAGGGGCCATGAATTGGCTGTTTGCCGCCATGTGGCTGATCGGCTGTGCGTGTGCACTTATGGCGGCCTGGCAGGCCAAATATCATCGGCTGACGGCGCTCATCTTGGTGGGCGGCACCGGCATCGTCACCAGCCTCACATTTCTTTGGCTGTCCGCCCCGGACCTGGCCTTGACCCAGCTTATGGTAGAAACCGTCACCACCATCCTGATTCTGCTGGGTCTTCGCTGGCTGCCTCGGCGCATCCCCCCGCGTGAGCTTGACATGGTCACGCCGCCGTCCGTGTGGTGGCGGCGCTCCCGCGACCTGACTGTAGCGGCAGCCGGCGGGCTGTGCATGGCCGCACTGAGTTACACAGTGCTGATGCAGACAGCACCGGCAGGCATTTCGGATTTTTTCCTTTTGCACGCCAAGTCCGACGGAGGCGGTACCAACGTGGTCAATGTGTTGCTGGTGGATTTCCGCGCGCTGGATACCTTTGGGGAAATTACGGTCCTGGCCATTGTTGCCTTAACCGTCTACGCACTGCTCAGGCGCTTCCGCCCAGCACCGGAAAGCGCCGTGGCCCCGGCTCAGCAACGCAACCCCGTGGACCCGGCCGCTTTTCACACGCCTCAGCAGCAGGTTGAGCAGGGCTATATGATGATTCCAGCGGTTTATCTTCGACTGCTGCTGCCCATCATGACCCTGATTGCGGTTTACTTCTTTTTGCGCGGTCACAACCTGCCAGGCGGCGGCTTTGTTGCCGGGCTGATATTTGCCACGGCACTTATTGTGCAATACATGGTGGCGGGTACCCATTGGGTGGAGTCGCATCTGTACCTGCAGCCGCACAAATGGATTGCCTGGGGGCTGATTGTGGCGTCTGCGACCGGGCTGGGTGCCTGGCTGCTGGGTTATCCCTTCCTGACCACTCACACCGGCCACGCTTATCTACCGCTATTGGGGGAGATTCATCTGCCCAGCGCTTTCCTGTTTGATCTTGGCGTTTTTGCCGTGGTAGTGGGCTCGACCATATTGATTCTTGTGGCGCTTTCTCACCAGTCGGTGCGCAGTCATCGCCTGCCTGATGCAAGCGCTGAAGCACTGCTCAAGCACCCCGGCAGGACTCCCTGATGGAAGTGGTCATCTCTTTATCCATAGGTGTACTGTTTGGGTCCGGCGTCTGGCTCCTGTTGAGGCCGCGCTCATTTCAGGTATTGATGGGCCTGATGCTCATGTCCTACGCAGTTAACCTGTTCATATTTATCATGGGCCGTCTGTCGCTCAACCTTCCACCACTTGTCTTGACGGCAGACATCCCGGACCCGGATCACTATGCCGACCCCTTGACCCAGGCGCTGGTGCTCACCGCCATTGTCATAAGCTTTGCCACTACAGCGCTGTACCTGGTATTAATGCTGGGCTCCCGCGGTGTAACAGGGACAGACCATGTTGATGGCCAGGAGCCGCCACCATGAACTGGAGCCAACACCTGATTCTGCTGCCGGTGCTGCTGCCCATGCTCTGCGGTGCGCTGTTGATTCTGATCAACGAAAAGCGCCACGATTTGAAGTTTGCCATCAACATGGCCTCGGTATTGGCTTTGCTGGGCGTTGCCGTTGTGCTGCTGGGGCTGACCAACAGCGGTTTTTGGACGGATAACATCGGGGTTTACCTGGCAGGCAACTGGGCCGCGCCTTTCGGGATTTCACTGGTGATTGATCGACTGGCCGCTCTGATGCTGGTGTTGACAGCCATACTGAGCACGGCCGCGCTGTTGTATTCCATGCAGCGCTGGAGTCGCATCGGGGTGCACTTTCATTCCATGTTTCAATTCCTGTTGATGGGTATCAATGGGGCTTTTCTCACCCATGACCTGTTTAACTTGTTTGTTTTTTTTGAGGTGATGCTGGCCGCCTCCTACGGACTGCTGCTGCACGGTTACAATCTCAACCGTTTACGCGCAGGCATGCAGTTTATCGCCATTAATCTTGTTGCCTCATTGCTTTTCCTGATTGGTATTGCCTTGGTCTACGCCGCCACCGGCACCTTGAACATGGCGGACCTCGCCGCGCGGGTGCCAGCGGCAACGACCGATGAACTTTTGCTGCTGAAAATCGGCGCCGCCATCATGACCATCGCTTTTCTGGTGAAAAGCGCCATGTGGCCGTTGGGCTTCTGGTTGCCCACCACCTACGCGGCGGCCTCTCCCCCTGTGGCAGCCATGCTGGTATTGATGACCAAGGTAGGGGTGTACGTCATTTTGCGCCTGTGGCTGCTGATATTTGGCAATGACAGTGCAGCGGATGGCTTTGGCCGCGATGCCCTGTTTTGGGGGGGCATGGCCACCCTTGCCTTTGGGGCTGCCGGAATGTTGGCGTCGGACGACTACCGCCGGCTGGCGGGCTATGGGTCCATCGTCTCCTCCGGCACGCTGCTGGCGGTGATTGGGATGGGGCAACCGGCTATGATCAGCGCAGCACTCTTCTACCTGCTGAGCTCTACACTGGCCGTTGCTGCGTTCCTGCTGTTGATTGAGCTGATAGAGCGCAGCCGCAACCCGGTAGATGCCATGCTTGCGGTTACCATTGAGGCCTTTGAGTTTGAAGAAACACCGGAACAACCGGTGGGCGTTGGTATTCCCGGGGCGCTGGCGTTTCTGGGCCTCGCCTTTCTCACCTGCGCCCTGGTTATCGCCGGTTTGCCACCATTGCCGGGGTTCATAGCCAAGTTCGGCCTTATTCACACAATGCTTGGCGCCGGCGGCCCCGACGCCAGCATCGGCTCCACCAGTGTCCTGTTGATGACCTTGTTGCTGCTGGCAGGCCTGGCAGCAACCATCTCGCTGATTCGCAATGGCGTTCGTACCTTCTGGGCATCGGGAGCCGTGCCTGCCCGTCTGCACATAACCGAGGTGGTGCCCATCAGCCTGTTGGTGCTTGCCTGCCTGCTTCTCACGGTGCAAGCAGGGCCGGTCATGCGCTATCTGCATCTTACCAGCGCGGATTTGCACAACCCCTCGCTTTACGTTGACAGGGTACTGTCAGAGCAGGTAGTTCCGGGCGTTTTGCGCGCCGAGGGGAGCCAACCGTGAGGCCTTGGCTCCCGTTTCCCTTCATCTCCGCCGGCCTGCTGGTAATCTGGCTTTTGATCAACCAGAGCCTGGCTCCGGCTCATCTGTTACTTGGCGGCGTGCTGGCGGTGTCCATACCTTGGCTATTGCGTCGCCTGCAGCCCTTGCCAGCTGTCCGAGTGTCGCGTCCAATGGCCCTGTTGCGACTGTTGAGCATGGCGCTGGTTGAGATAGTGCGCTCTTGCTTCAACGTGAGCCGGATCATTCTGTTTGTAAAAGCCGAGGGGCTGGAATCGCGTTTTATCCACATCCCGCTGGATCTGAGAAACCCGTACGGGCTGGCATTGTTGTCGTGCCTGATCAACTCCACCCCCGGCACCGTGTGGGTGGAAATTCTGCCGGAGGGTCACCAACTGGTGCTCCATGTATTTGACCTACACGACGAACAGTGGTGGATAGACACCATCAAGCAGCGCTACGAACGGCCCTTGATCGAGGTCTTCGAAGGAGGAATCAATTCGTGACCGCATTATTCAATTTTGCCATCGGGTTTCTGATGGTGTGCGTTGTTCTTGCCATGTTGCTGGTCAGCGTACGCCTGCTCATTGGTCCTGCGGCCCAGGACCGCGTGCTGGCCCTGGACACACTATGGATGTGCGGCATGGTGCTGTCCCTGGGCATGGGTATACGCTTTGGCAACGATGTCTATTTTGAGGCCGCCTTGCTGATTGCGCTTATCGGTTTTGTATCCACCGTGGCATTCACCAAATTTTTGATGCGCGGAGAGATCATTGAATGAGCGGCCCGGAAGCTTTGCCCGCCTGGGCCGCGCTGATTGTAAGCCTGCTTCTGTTCCTGGGCGGCATTGTCGTATTGGTTGGTGCACTGGGCCTGATGCGCCTGCCCAGCTTTTACCAGCGCATACACGGCCCCGCCATTACCACTACCCTGGGTGCCGGCTGTGTGCTGGTGGCCTCCATGCTGTATTTTACTGTGATCCAGTCGCGGCCGGTTTTGCATGAACTGGTTATCAGCGTTTTTATCCTGATGACCGCACCCGTGGTGGCAATGATGATCATGCGGGCTGCTGTATACCGCGACTTGCGCAGCGGCAAGTCCGTGGCTGGAACAGCCGCAAGCGCCCCCTACCATATACCAGAGGAAGACTAGTCGGCCGACATACCAGCCATGATGTTCGCAGCCTGGCGGGGCAATACCTTAAAGATGGATGCCTGCGGAAGGGGCTATTCCTGTCACCGCAGTGCTGGCAGGTCAAACAGCGTTGACAAACAAAGCAAGATATGAAGGCTTCCGGCCTTGCTTGGCATCACTCAATGAAAGGGCAGCTGTCATGACCGACGTTCCGTCTTCCCCAGTTTTACCGTCACAGACCGCCGTGCGCTGGCTCCTGTTTCTGATAATTGCCGCCGGCATCTACTTTTTCCATGGGTTCATTGTCCCAGTATTGGCCGCGCTGATTATTGCCTTTTCCGGGTGGCCGGTGTACCAACGACTGCTTGATGCTAGTAACGGAAGAAACGCCCTAGCAGCGGGCATTGCCATTGTGGTGATTCTTGCTGTTTTGATCATCCCCTTGATTATGGCTTTGTCGTACTCCGTGCAGGAGGTCAGAGTCTGGGCAACCTGGCTTATTCAGGCAAATCGCGTAGGAGCAGAGGCTCCGCAATGGATAGCCGCGCTGCCTTTGGTTGGTCTCTGGCTTGCCGAACAGTGGAATGAATACTTGCACCACCCCCAGTCCATAAGTGAATTTGTTCGGATGGTCAGTGGCGAACAGCTGGGCAGTATATATCGCCTGTTGATGAATATTAGCAGCAAAATATTCTCCGTTGCATTGTCGCTTCTGTTCATGCTCATTACCTTGTTTTTTGTCTGCAAGGATGGCCATCTTCTGGTTGCTCAGCTGGATCGTGTTGGCGAACGAGTTCTACCCTTACGCTGGCATCGGTTTTCTCGTATGGTGCCGGCCACGATCAGCGCTACGGTCATAGGCATGGGCGTCATTGCCATCGGCGAAGGGATTATCCTGGGTATAGCTTACTGGGTTGCAGGCGTGCCCTCGCCGGCTGCGCTTGGCATCATCACCGGCATTATGGCGCTGATACCGGGCGGCGCGCCCCTGACGTTTACTTTGGTATCCCTGTACCTTGTGGGTAGTGGCAACCCCATGGCCGGGTTGGGGCTGTTTCTTTGGGGTTCGATAGAGCTGTTCATTGTTGATAAAACTATTCGGCCAACGCTTGTAGGTGGTCCCATCAAATTACCGTTTTTGTTTACGTTTTTTGGACTGATCGGCGGCGTCACGACGATGGGACTGGTCGGTTTGTTTATTGGTCCGGTCTTGATGGCGCTTCTTGTGGCCATTTGGCGGGAATGGCTGCACGATGGCTAGGCAACCAGTCCGCCGTCTCCAGCACTGATTTGTTTTCTATTCCAACTTCAAGGGACTAGGCGTCTATGTTTTTTATCGATCAGTTGATCCTGGTTGCTGCCGTTTTGATTCTTGCCGGCATTGTATCCAGCAAGCTTTCGGCGCGCTTAGGGCTGCCAGTACTGGTGCTGTTTATTCTGGTTGGCATGCTGGCCGGGGAAGGCGGGCCCGGAGGTATTCGCTTTAACAATCCTCAGGCTGCCCACGCACTGGGCACCCTCGCCCTGGCCCTCATCCTGTTTGACGGCGGCCTTCAAACTTCTATTGCTTCGGCCAAGTCCGTTTGGAAACCGGCGTCGGTACTGGCAACCTTTGGCGTACTCATCACCGCAACCATCACGGGCCTGGCAGCCGCCTCCATTCTGGACCTGCCCTTATTAGAGGGCCTGTTGGTGGGTGCCATTGTCGGCTCAACCGATGCGGCGGCGGTGTTTGCGCTGCTGCGCAACGCCGGCATTCACATCAACCAGCGTTTGAAAGCCGTCCTGGAGGTTGAAAGCGCATCCAACGATCCCATGGCAATATTCCTCACGGTAGGCCTGCTTGAGATTTTGACCAGTGACATGGAACCCGGACTGGGGCTGGTGAACTTCTTCGTCATGCAAATGGGGATAGGCGCTTTTGTGGGGCTGGCTGCGGGCTGGGTATCGGTCAAGATAATCAACAATATTCAACTTATCGCCTCGGGACTGTACCCCGTCATGATTGCTGCCTGCGGCTTGCTCACCTTCGGCATTGCCGCCAACCTGGGCGGCAGCGGCTTCCTGGCCATATTTCTGGCGGGCATTGTTATCGGCAACAGCCATTTTGTGTTCCAGCGCAGTACGTTTTTGTTTCATGACGGGCTGGCATGGCTTAGTCAAATCACCATGTTTGTTGTCCTGGGGCTGTTGATCAATCCCAGATCCCTGCTGGATGTGTGGGCCGAGGGGCTCTTGATTGCGGCCGTGTTAACCCTGATCGCGCGGCCTTTGGCTGTAGCTCCGGTGCTTAAGCTGTTTGGTTTCAGCACCCGGGAGATCACCCTGGTGTCCTGGGTGGGGTTGAGAGGATCCGTACCCATCATCCTGGCCATCTACCCCCTGCTGTTTGATCTGCCGGGCGCGGCGCTAATCTTTAACGTGGTATTTTTCGTTGTGTTGATTTCGGCGACAATACAGGGCTCCAGCCTCCCCTGGGTGGCGCACAGACTGGGCTTGGCAGAGAAAGCACCCGTAGTACCTGCGGCCATGCTGGAGATCACTTCCATCGGCGACGTAGACGTCGATATCGTCAAATATACCCTTGGCCCCGGCTCCAGCACCCTGGGACGACACTTGTCCCAACTCGCCCTGCCAGCTACCACCGTTGTGGCAATGATCACCCGCGCCAATACCGTGATACCCCCTCGTGGCTCCACAGAGCTGCACTCGGGGGATCATCTGTTTGTGGTTCTTCGCCCAGAAACCCGTCCGTTTGTAGACCGTGTTTTTGCGGAAGACGGCAAAAGTGCCCTTGTTGATCTGCCACCGCAGGAATTGATGCTCAAGGGTTCCACGCGCATAATGGACATTCGCAACTCCTACGGGATAGAACTGCCCGCTGGCGACCAGGTTACTCTGGATGAACTGTTACGAAGCCAGCTGAAAGACCAGCTAGAACTCAACGCTGCTCTCTTGCTGAAGGGACTGCAGATACGTGTGCGGGGGTTGATTGGGGAGCGTGTAGCAACGGCAGGCCTGTGTGTAGACGCGCCGCAACAGTGAGCCACTAGCCTGCAGGCCGCACGGCTGGCGCCTTGCCGGCAGAAACCGCTGTGCGTAAACCTGCGGCTTTGGCTTCAATGCCCGCCGCGCCTCTCCCAAGTTGCGGCATAACAGACTAAGCCTGCAACTATACGCCTTTGCCCACCTCGGGGACGGTGCTGGAATCCAGATGCACGGCGGCGGCGGGCTTACCGGCACGTGGCCGCCGGGGCAAAATGCCGTTCAGCAGAAACAACAGCAGCGCGCTGCGCAACACCAATTGCTGATGGCAGAAATAGCTAAGCCAAAACACCAGAGAACTCAGCAACAAGAAGCTAAGAAAGGGCGGTAATGGAATGGGCTCCACCAGATAGAACAGCACAACTACCAGGGGCTGATGCAGCAAATAAATGGTGTAGCTGGCTGCCACAATTCTGCTCACCAGGCGTGACTCACGGGCCACGGCATTCAACGCACCAATTGCCGAAAATGCCAGGCAACCACCGGCCACAGCATGAATGTAGTCTAGCAGGAAATCGCCGGGCAACAGATGATCCAGTTTCCTACTGGCCACCGTCAACAACAGATAAGCCAGCGCCGCCGCGCAACTGCGCCCAAAACTGAAAAATTGCTTCAGGTGCCCTCGCAGGCTGAACAGATACATGCCGAACACGTAATAAGGGATAAACTTCAGCAGCGTGTAGGTAGTTACAAACAGTATTCGGCCGTCATAAACGGCTGCCGCCAGACTTGCCAGCACTGTAGACAGCAAGGGCACCACCAGGAATAACAGCGCCACATCCCAGACATGACTGTGCTTTTCCGTGGTGTGGCAAAACAGGCCTGCCAGTGGCGCAAACAACAGGCTGTACACAATCAAGTTGCCAATAAACCACAAATGACCCAGCCATTCGCCCTGTAACCAATAGTTGACCCCCTCGGCAAATTCGCGCTGGCTCAGATGGTTCATGACTAAATTCAACGTCAAACCCACGGCAAACAGCGGCACTGCCAGTCGTGTGAGACGGCTCTTTATGGCTTTTTCCGCACCGTATTTATCCACCACCAACACAAAAAAGAAACCGGCAATCATATAAAATGCGGGCATGCGAAAATCGTGAATCACCATTTGCAGGTAATCAAACACCCGCGCTCCCTGCCCATACGAAACCCGCCACTGCGCCTCGCTTTGATAAACCAGCGCAGAATGGTAGACCACGCCCAGCAGCATAAATACCGCCCGGGCCAGATCCAGTCCGTGGTAACGAGCTTGCATAAGTATGTGTGCCCCAGTGTTTAGCTCAATTATTTGCGCATTATGCCACCACTTCTGCACCAGTCCAACGATGAACCGCCATAAGTTTTGTACGTCAGCAGGAATCAGTTGGATGTTGCAGTTATCTGAAACAGCCTCCTGCACCGCTACGACAGCATCTGTACGGGAACTAGTGCTGCTCTAAGAGCAAACCTACAGGATCTGACGGCAACAAGGCCCTTGCGAGTGTCTCAAAGCTAGGGGCGTGCCGCAGGCCCAGACGCTCAAAGTTAATTGATTCACTTTCCGGTCAATGGAAATGCCCCTTACCTAGGAACCGCTCAGCATTCCTGCTGCTGCCTGAAACATGGGTATCAGCTTGCGATTGCCAAACTCTGACAAATGATCATCGTCATAATACAACGGCCTGCCTTCTTCGCTGCCGTAACAGTGCTCGGCATCACAAAGGTAATCGGCCACTTCCAAAACACCCACATTGCACCGCTCAGCCGCCGCATCTTGCGCACCAATAATGAAAGCATGACGGTCATCGTACAAGGCGCGGGTGATTCGTATATCAGAAGCATCGCCTCGCAGAATGCGCCTGGACAATATTTTGGGCACATCAAAGGGCATTTCAGGAATCGGCCTAACCAGGTACACCTCGCGGCCATTGGCCAATGCGCAAGCGGTATCAATAAGAGACGCCTGAAAATCCATCAGGAACTCAGAGGAGGTGGTACCGGGCGGCTGATCAAAATAAATGGATGGCCGATGCGTTTCACTGCCTTGGTTACCAAACACATACTGACTGCTCCTATTGACAATAAACAAGGGGACTGAAACAGGAACCTCTGCCAAACGCCGGATTATGAATTCGTTGAATTGGGGGCAGGTCCAGTTAGGCGACTCCCGTTTAACCCCAAACAAGGTAGGGCAAGCCGTATGGCTGCTGGCAATAATCCCGGAGTTGCTGTTGCCAGCACCTGCAAACGCGGCCTCAACGGCACCAAAAACTGCGGATGCATGGCTGTCACCCACAACCACTGCACGAATGTCTTCACCACCAATAGTACACCAAGGGAATTCAGTGCCGCCGGCGTGATGACACTGCTCCCGCATGGCATTGAAATTGGAGGCTTCAGCGGAAGCAACTTCTACTGCATGGCGCATGCGCCCGGGAATCCCTTCATTGAAGTAGATGGCCGAAGCCGGAACAATCAACACCGTTACGCTTCCGACCAGTACACTGGCTGCACGCAGGGGGCTGCCCAGTTTGAACCATGTTCGCGTCGGGTTTTCTATCAGGTGGTAAGACAAGCCGCCCAAAATTACGGCCAACAGCGTACCCACAACAACTGCAAGCGGATTTTCGTTTTGTTCAAGGTATACCAGAGCAACAACCACGGGCCAATGCCACAAATAGATGGAGTACGAGCTCAAACCAATCCATTGCACAAAGGGGTTTTTAGCCCAAGCAGATTGCTGAGCCGCCATGATTACCATTGCAGCGCCAACAACCGGCAGCAAAGCGTTGACCCCCGGCCATACCGCCGTGCCGTCAAAAGCAACTACAGACAGCCCAATCATCAACAGGCCCACAAGCTCTACCCAGCGGGCAGCCGCACCACGCAAACAAATTTTCTCGGCCGTTAAAAATACCAAACCTCCCGCCAGCATCTGCCATGCCCGGGATGGCAGCAAAAAAAATGCTGCTGACGGATTGTAGTGGCTTAACACTATGGAGACAGCCAGCGAAGCGACTGCCCCCAAGCTCAACGCCAACAGAAGGAACGGACGACCCGGCCGACACTTCCAGATAAGAAGCATCGCAACAGGCAACACCAGATAAAACTGCCACTCCACCGACAACGACCAGGTGTGAAGCAACCATTTTTCATGGGAGTTGACATCAAAATAACCGGCTTCCGCCCAAAACACATGATTTGATATGAAAGCAAGCGCGGATACACTGTGCTCCCCAAGCACCCGGTAGTCACTTTGTGGCAAAAACCACCAGCCTATCGCCAATAAAGCCAGTACCAGCACCAGTAAAGCAGGCACAATTCGCTTGGCACGGGCAAGATAAAAGCCACGCAAAAAGCCGATGCCCTGGCCGTTGGCCAGTTGCTGCTTCTCTAATGCTCTTACGATGATAGACGTCATCAGGAAGCCAGAGAGGACAAAAAACACATCCACCCCGACGAAACCTCCGGCAAAGCCATTTACGCCGAAGTGAAACAATACAACGGCAATGATGGCAATGGCTCGCAGCCCATTGATATCGTAGCGAAAATCTTTCGCGTTGCGCATTTGTGTTCTATATCCTTGATTTAGAAGGGGATGACTGTGCGAAACCAGCCCTGCAACAACCCAATATGACCCATGCTACCAGCCGCCTGCGTGCCCGGGTTGGACCCTGGCCTGCAACCCGGGCTGCCCCAAACCACCCTCATCCGGCTTTTTGGCTAGCGCCCGAGGCCCGGCTTAATGAACAAGACTGGATTCACTCACAGTTGAGCCCGCCGACTCAGCAAAAATCTTATTGTTTTCCACCACTGCGGTCAAAATCTCAACGGCGCCTACGTGCGTTAGATGACCGTAGTCGAATTGTACAGGCACGCCTGAGCGGGTGACGACGATGCACTGCTTGTCTGGGCAAATGGCATCTAGAATAGAAACGTAGCGTCCCTGAGTGCTACTTATTCTGAGATTAAAGCTGTTATCAACCCTTGAAATTTCTTCATACCGGCGCGACCGTTTTAGCCGCTCTCCTTCACCCGACGGGCCGTAATCCTTTGCCAGCAGTCGCGGTAGATCCTGCTCGTATTCGATAATGGGCCCAAAAACGACAACCTCCTGAGTGTGCTGAGATATAGAATTTATCGTCTTTACCAGACGCTCCAGGTCTTCGGTTTTCCATCGGCCAGAGAGTATGATTTTGTCAAAGTGCTTGTCTTTGATTAGCTCTTCAAACGTCCAGCGGATAATCTCCGTGCAATAAGGCTCACCCAGGTAGGCAGTTGTAGGGCGGCAACCCGAAGTGGTGATCTGCGTGAGTGTTGCATTAGAGCCTTTGAGTGCGTCCAGGGCGCTATAGAGGTGCGCGGCATGACTGTCCCCAACCAGCAGAATGTTCGTCATACCGTCCTGGTGGGTAATGCATTCATCCCGGCTAAGCTCCTTGTGACGACTGGAAGCAAAGCACGTTCCGGGACGATACCTGTCCGTTTCATAATCCAGGTATTCAGAGAAGTAAACCTGTTGCTCGGAGAAGCGGCCGGGCAAGCCACTTAAAAAGATGCTGGCCGATGCTACAAGCAGTAAGCTCGTTGATACAAAAGCGCCTATGGCATTTCGCCGCTCGGAAAACCACCCCTTGTTGAACCTAAGATTCTCAATGAAGCGCCAGCTCAAATACCCCAGCACAATCGACAACAATAACAGGCCCACCTGCTCCGATTTGCTGAGAGCACCCAGCGTAGCACTTTTGTAAAACACGATCACTGGCCAATGCCACAAATAGAGGGAATAGGAAATCTTGCCGAAAAAGGCAAACAGGCCGTTTGACAAAAACCGAGTAAGCCGCCCTCCCGTTTCTCCGGCGTATATTATAAGAGCAGTGGCAAGGGTAGGAATCAAAGCTGCCAACCCTGGAAACGGAGTACTGGCGTCAAACAAGATCAAACAGCCGGCCAAAGCACTCAAGCCAATCAGAATCAATAGGTCTGACTTAGTGGATGCGGCCCCACTTTTTGGCGGCCGGATGGCAATCAGGCCCCCGGCAATGAACTGAAAAAACCGTGTTGGAGATGAAAAAAACGCCAGCGCACCGTCGGTATGAACCAGCATTTCACTGGCAACCAAAGACACAAATGCTATACCCAGGAGAATGGCCCACACCTTGCTGCGAAACTTGGCGGCTATGACCATCAAAATTATGGGGAATATCAGGTAAAACTGTTCTTCGACAGAAAGCGACCAGGTGTGGAGCAGCGGAGATGTCTCAAGCGACGGGTCAAAATAGCCTGACTGGAAATAGAAAAAGAAATTGGAAACGTGAAAAGTGGTGGCAAACAGGCTTTTGGCAAAATCTGTGGTTTCCCTGGGCAAAGATACGAAATAACTGGCAACCAGAGTGCCCACGATCATGACGAAGAGCGCGGGGAACAGACGCCGAACTCGACGCGCATAAAAATTGACCAAATGGAAGTCGCGCTTCATCAGGTCCTTCCAGATAGACCCCATGATCAAATAGCCGGATATGACGAAGAATATGTCCACGCCAATATAGCCCCCCGGCAGGCGGCCCGGGTTTATATGAAAGATGACAACAGCCAAAACCGCGATTGCCCGCAATCCTTGTATGTCCCAACGGTATGCTTTAGTTGCGTTCAACGCTACTTTCCTATGATTGCCACTCTGTTATAAGCAAGGCCCGCTGCCCTCGCAAGCCGTCGGCCTGATGGGATAGCCAAGCTCAATAGCCAATTTGAACGGCGCCTTCACCCACGGCGACATGATTTTTATACTTGTGCGCAGGGATAGATTTGCCTGGACCACCGGGCTGAACACGGCTGCGGCTTGCCACCAAAGCTAAAAACGGGCACTTGGCGGTGTCAGGCGCGTTGCTCAAGAACTGAAGCCTGCTGGCAGCACAAAACGGAGAGTAAGCTGGACGGCCGGAAGCAAATTACACCGAATTGCCCCTGCACAACAATGCCCCCAACTTCGCCACGCTCGCGCCTACTGGCGTTTGCATAACCTTTCTTGCCGGCCACCGAAAAGCCAGGAAAAAGTGCGCCTACGCTCCGGGTATGACGTGGTTTGGCCGATTCAGGCAATGTATCAAGCAGACGGGCGGAGCAAGGCGGAGGTTCGCGGGACATTAAAGAACTGTGTACAAGCTGTCAACAACTATTCGGGTTGATTTGCGAGTGTTAGAAGAAGTGGACTCACTGATCTTAAACGGAATTTACAACAAATATTCTTAGCGCAATGCGTAAG
>CAYNST010000079.1:0-15855 GCA_964399955.1 uncultured Cellvibrionaceae bacterium
TGGCGCGTTTTCAGGTGCAACAGAGGCGATGATGAAACGTCAACAGACCCTAGCGTTATCACGTTCATTGCACACGCAGATTTGCCTGCATGCCCGTGGCTTGATACCTAGCCGCAATGCCCGTTAAACATATTCTGCGCACCCGGCTGATGCCTGCACCCAATGGCTTAAGCAATGCGCCAAAAAGGTCCAAACGATGAAATCGGCCCCGTCAAACTGCCTTCTGGCCCATCCCTTCCGTTCATTTTTTTTGGCTACCGGCGTCTACGGTGTCATGGCCATGGCGGTTTGGCTGGGTTTTTTCTGGTTCAGTTGGCCAGTTCCCGTCGGTGGGTCTCCTTTTACGTGGCACAGTCATGAAATGCTCTACGGGCTGGTTTCGGCTGCTACAGCAGGCTTTCTGCTCACGGCAATGTGCAATTGGACCGGTGCCAAACCGCTGCAAGGGCGCGCGCTGCTAGCCTTTGTTCTGCTGTGGGTGGCGGGGCGCTGCGTTATGTGGTTGGCGGGCTGGCTCCCGCTTTGGCTGGTCGCTGTGGTAGATCTGGCTTTTCTTCTGGTATTGGCAATCTACGTGGCTTTTGTCGTGGTCCGCTACCAGAACCGGCGCAATTATATTTTGGTGGCCGTTGTCATGATGCTGTTTATTGGTAACAGCCTGATGCATTACGGCGCGGCCACTGGCGCAATCAAATGGCTACGCATGGGGCAGCAACACGGGCTGGATGTTGTTACCCTGATGATGATTATTGTTGCAGGTCGCATCACGCCAAGCTTCACCGCCAACTGGCTGAAAAATAACGGCGATGCGGCTGTGAAGCTATCGCAGTGGGCAATTATTGAGCGCTTGTCACTGGCCAGTGTGGCCTTGCTATTGCCACTTGGCTGGTTTGGCGCCCCGCCGGCGCTTGTGGGTGCAGTTGCTTTACTGGCGGGCGCACTCAACGCCATTCGCTTGGTCGGCTGGCGCGGCTGGTGTGTGCTGCGTGAGCCGCTTCTTTGGATACTGCACCTGGCCTACCTGTGGATAATCGTCGCATTGCTGCTGCGGGGCGCAAGCGGATTTGTCTCCACTATTCCGCCCACTGTCTGGCAACACGCGATGGGGGTAGGCGCAATTGCCAGCTTGATTCTCGGGGTCATGACACGCGTCACCATGGGCCACACCGGTCGACCTTTGAAGTTGCTGCGGTTTGCAGTGTTGATCTACATGGCTATCAGCTTCTCGGCAGTAGCAAGGGTGCTGGTAGCTGCTGAGATCCTGGACTTTCGGGCGGGAACCGCGCTGGCCGGTGGGTTATGGATGTTCGCCTTCGGCCTGTTTGTAGCGCTCTATGCCCCTGCATTGACTCGCCCAAGGGTGGACGGACGGCCCGGTTGATATTACTGAGCGCGTGCAGGTTGGCTGAGCCATCCCTTTCGCTCATGAAATTGGATAATTACCCTTCAGCGCATTGTTTTCAAAGCCTCTGCCCACTTGTAAAGTTCATCGAGCATTGCGGTGGCCGAGCTTACCAATTGTTTATCGGGTTGCAGTATCTGCTCTTCGTCCAGCCGGCTCCATGGCATCTGCACCATCACTCCTTGCGGTACCGGCATCATCTTCAGTGTGGTAACCAATTGTTTTGCAGATTCGGCCGATCGCAAGCCTCCGGATGCACCACCGTAGCTTACAAAACCGCAGGGTTTGTAGTTCCACTCCTGGTAAACGTAATTCAGTGCATTGACAAAAGCAGGCGGAGTGAAATGGTTGTATTCGGGTAGAACAAACGCGTAGGCGTCAGCGTCCGCAACGCTTCTGGACCAGGACACGGTGTGATCATGCTCATACTGCTGCTTCACCGGATGCACCGGCTCGTCGTAGACCGGCAGATTGAATTCCGCCAGGTCAACCAAACTGCACTCGAATTGGGCATGTTCTGCTGCAAAGCCGTGAAACCATTTTGCCACAGAGGGGCCAATCCGCCCTGGGCGTGTACTGCAAATTATTGTTTGAAGCTTCAGTTTGGACATCGGACATGCTCCTTAGTCTGTGGAGGTACTTTCTATAGAATTCCTGCTGGAGAAACCTTACCGCAGTTTCGTCGCCAGCAGCCACAAGCCTGCCTTCACCTACCGTTCAGGCCTTAGCCTCAGGCTGCTGCGCCTTCGGATGAAGGCGCAGGCAATGACCGCTCCGGCCCGCCTTGCCCTGCTACTGCCCTTCCAGTTTTACGGCAAGCTTGGCCACATGCTCACCTTGATGACGAGCAATATCCAGTTCGCGGGTATCGGGTTGGCGGGAGCCATCGGCGCCGGCAATGGTTGATGCACCGTAAGGCGTCCCACCACCGGGTTGGGAAACATCAAAAAGTTTTGCACTGGTATAGCCAATAGGGACAATGATCATGCCGTGATGAGCCAGGGTAGTCCAGGTTGAAGTGATCGTCATTTCCTGTCCTCCGCCCGTCCCGGTCGACGTAAATACGCTACCGATCTTGCCTGCCAGCGCACCTTTTGCCCAAAGTCCTCCGGTCTGATCAAAGAAGGTGCGCACCTGCCCGGACATGTTGCCAAACCGGGTTGGTGTTCCCAGGATAATGGCATCGTAATCGGCCAGCTCTGCAGGCTTTGCCTCCGGTGCGGCTTGGTCCGCCTTTCCGCCTGCCGCTTTGAATGCTTCTGGGTCCATGGTTTCGGGGATGCGCTTCACAGTCACTTCAGCTCCCGGTACCAGTCGGGCGCCTTCTGCGACCGTGTTCGCCATGGTTTCGATGTGGCCGTACATTGAATAATAAAGGACTAAAACCTTCGCCATCTTCGCTTCCTCTCTGGGTGGGTAAGGGTCTGGGGCGCGATGTTGCCCGGCTGGAGCACAACAGCCATACACCTTCGTGACTTGGCTGCGCAAGCAGTGAGCGCGGTGGATTGGAGCGCAGACCCGGGTTAACTGAAACAGTAAAGCCCAGCTCTGCCGGCCATTACGTAGTCACAACTGGATCCGCTCACAGCGAATCAACCCCTCAGCAACTTTTCCATCTCTGACAGCAGGCTTGCTGCCACATTGTCCGTAAAACGGCGCCCTTCGTCGATGTACTCCCGCACCGTGGCGTCATGTTTCCAGCCGCCCTGCTTCTTGATCAGCTCAAAATCCAGATTGGCCCGCGCGGCGCTGGTGCTCAGGCCACGGCGAAAGCTGTGGCTGCTGAGGCCTGCAGCAAAGGCAAAGCCGCAGGCCGTGGCGATCGAGAGCAACAAGTCATTGATGGCGGCCGGCCGGAGCGGACGATCCTGCACCGCCCCCCAGCGATTGATTGGCCTGAAAACCGGCCCTTTTTTTATCTCTGCCTGAGCAAGCCAAGCCTTCAATGCACCAACCGCACAGAAGCTGCCCGCACCCAGGGGGAGAATCCGTTCCAGCCCCTCGCCCTGCTGATCCGTTTTAGACCGAGGCAAGCGGATTATCAGGCCCTCCTCATCCCAAATCAGATCCTCAACACGAATTGCAACCAGTTCACTGCGGCGAAAAGCGCCAAAAAAGCCAATTTGCAGCAAGGCAAGATCTCGCGCTTTTTTCAGGGTATCCGGCTGCGCCTGCAGCCACTGGATGAGCAGCGCCAGTTGCTCCAGGCGCAGCGCCTTGGCTTTCTTTTTCGGCGTCCCGTGGACGCGACGCATGCCTTGAAGGGTTTTTTTGACCGAAGGGTCCTGTGTTGGATCGCTATAGCCCTGAAAACGGTGCCATTGGCTCAATGCCGTCAGGTGAAGACTCAAGGTGCGAGGGTTGTGAGACTCCGCCTTTTCAAGAAGGTAGCGGATAACGGTTTGACGGTCTGTTGGCAGCCGCCCTCCCCACCGCTCAAATTGGCGGATGGCCGAACGATAGGTAGCACGCGTGTGCTCTGCAGTTGCTGCGCTGAGGTATTGGCGATGCCGACGGCTCAACTCGGCATCCAGCGTTTGTGGCAGAAGCAAAGCCCTCCCCTGAGCCACCGGCAGTTGCTGGCCGGGCTGTTCGCTGTCGTCCGTTGTGCTCATTCCTAAGGTCCCCCCCTTTCTGCAAGTGAAGGCCAGAATCTGCAGGCAAGCAACCACTGCAAGAACCGGCTAGCCAACTATAACGAATGTTATAGCCGGTTAGAACATCTGATTTAAAACTATTTCTAACACCAAAACACCTGTAATATTACGTATTACATAATACATACCACGGAGAAGATTGTGGCGCGAAGAGGGGTAACAATTCACGATGTGGCCGAAGCGGCAAACAACTTGAGATCCGAGGGTGTGGAACCCACGGTTGATAGGGTTAGAGCGCAATTGGGCACTGGCAGCAAAAGCACTATTGCGCCGCTGCTGAAGCAGTGGCGCGAACAGCAGGGTGTTACCACTGGAAATGGGGAGCTGCCCCTGGACCTGATTGCCGCCGTGCGGACGTTGCATGAACGTGCCCAGAGCGCCGCTGCCGAGCAGATTGAACAGGTAAAGGCAGAATTGCACGCCACACTGGCGGCCGTACAGCAGGACCTGGCGCAGACCCAGGGCCGGCTGCACACTTCGCTGCAGGAAGCGACGGCGCTGGAAGCTGATTTGCTCAGCGTCAAAACTGCGCGGAATGCCCTGGAGGAGCAGTTCAGACAACAGCAACTGGCCGCAGCAAAAGTGGAATCACAGCGTGATGAAGCCTGGTCCAGAATTGCGGAGTTGAAAACCACTCTAACGGACCTGAAGCAGGAGCATCGAGCTCTACAGGAGAGCTATCAGCACTATCAGCAGAAGACAGGTGAAGACAGACAGCGGGAACGGGAAGAGCACCACCTGACGTCTCAACATCAGCAAGGTCAGATCCAGCAGCTACTGGAGCAGATCAGCCGCGCGGATATGCGCTACGCAGAACTGCAGTCTGCCCACCATCAGCAGTCGGCAGAACTGAGTTCGCAAAAATCGGAACTGCAATTGCTGCAGGAGCGTCACAATAAACTGAAGTATGAGATGGAGTCTCTGCTGGTACGCCTGAAAGAGATGATAGCCACGAGCCAGGAGCTGCAGGAGCACAAGGCCGACTGGCAGCAAAAGCATGCCGATTTGGCCGGCCGCCTGGCGCGCGCGGAGCAAGAGGCTGGGCACCTTCGGGAGATGGGTAGCCGGGCTGAACGCTTGCATCAGGTGGCGGAGCTGCAGTTGAGTAACCTGTCGCAAGAGAACAAGGAGCTTATCCGTGAGAACGCAATACTTCAGGGGCAACTCAAGCAATTGAGGCAGACTCAGCCAGGAAAGTCAGCATGAGAGACAATTGCGCCGCAGCCAACGCAGCGGTTAAAGCGACTGACTGATGTGATCCCGCTCTTACAACTGGCCAAGCAAAAGGTTTGTTCGCTAAACTGTGCGCCATCCGAAGTGCGGGGCGGCACGTATCGCAATGGCTTGGCCGTCTGAGCATTCAGCCAATGCCGAATTCAGCGGCCAGCATATCCAAATGTATATTGAAAGCGGCAAACGTCGGCCGCGAAGGTCTGTAGGCTTGAACTATGTCAGGTACCAAAGGAAATCATCTAGTACTGCTGGTGGAAGATGAACCCGATGTACGGGAGGTCACTTTGCTGGTGCTGGAGGCGATGGGTTACGAAGCAAAGGCCGCAGAAAATGGGCAGCAGGCACTGGAGCAACTACGGGGCTCCAAGAGATTACCGTGCCTCATACTGCTGGATTTGATGATGCCCATTATGAACGGCTGGCAATTTTTGAAAGAAATAGAAAAGGACGAGAAGCTCTGCAAAGTACCGGTTGTGGTATTGTCTGCCGTGGCCAATTCTTCCATGTCGTCTCCCAATGTGGCGGAGTACCTGCAAAAACCGGCTACTTATGAGCAGCTTGCGGCGGCAATAACGCGTAACTGCTGAGTCCGTTTGCCCCATCCGCAGCACTAGCTAGCCGCCAACCTGAACAACTGCGATGCCGGCTGGCTCTTTATTACCTGTCCAGATTGAGCTTTTCAGGTACTCGAGAAGTACAGGCATGCTGAAAAGGTTCCAGAATGCCCGCAAGCTCACCAAATATAGTGGGCTTGCTAAGATGGGCAACAACGTTGAGCGATGAAGTAAACTCTTCGGCAACGGCGGTCATCACCACCACCGGAACGCTCCTTAAGCGTTCATCCTCCTGCAAGGCATCCATCAGCTGCCAGCCAGTCATTACTGGCATCATCAGGTCCAGCAACACGACGCATGGTAAGCGGTGCATCTCTTGCATCACGGACAGCGCCTGCCGTCCGTTTTCCGCAGTCAGCGCTACAAAGCCGAGATCCTCCACGATTTGAACGGTGAGTTCTCTAATATCGGCTTGATCTTCTACTATCAATACCAGAGGCTGTACATCGGTATCTGACATAATGGTCCTTTATACATGTTGCAGACCAGGTTGACTGGGTCTGCACGCTCCATACGCTTCACAGCGGTTAAAAGCTTCGTTTGAACGTGGATATATGCTCATTGGCCGCTATTTATACCGGGCATAATACCATTTGGACCATGCTCAAGCGCGTCTACCCGACGAGCTGCACAAAACGATCAACAAAAAGCTTGCAGGTACGGAATGAACTGACGGATCAAAGCACTTAGTTTAAGTATCTAAAGGGCGCTACAGATCCAGCAGTTGGTGTGAAAGCGTACACAGTAGTACAGCATTGGCAAAAATCAGCCTTGTTGGCTGCAGCCTCCTCGGACAGCGCTTCAGCATTCATTCACTGATTTCCAGATATGAGAGAGCTATATGTCCAGCTTCACTGATAAAATAAAAGGCAAATTCAACGAAGCAATAGGTAAGGGTAAACAGGGACTAGGCGAAGCCACCGATGATCGCCAACTGGAAGACGAAGGCCATCTTCAGGAGGCGCAGGGAGACGGCCAGCAGATCAAGGGCAAAGTCAAGGACCAGGTAAAACAGACGGTAGATAAATTTTAGGCCAGCGGACACTAAACGGGAGGTGGCGGCATAGTCATCTTCCGCCCTAGCAACAAGTACGGCGTTGACCCACATCAGAATTGCCCTGCTTGCCGACAGACGCCGGCGCATCACATGCATGTCATCCGTGTCCTACCTTTGAGTCAGCGGCCCAAGCGCAAGCGCGGGACATTGCCTCTGCCAACTGGCTGAAAGAAGCAGGTTTTTTCAAACAGTCCGTAACATTTGGCAAGCCCCGCGCCTCATCGGCCACGGCCGACATTACGACCACGGGCACGCTTGCCAGCCGGGGGTCGCCATCAAGCACTTCCATGAATTGCCAACCATTCATGATTGGCATCATCAGGTCCAGCAGAATAAGTGACGGTAATTCCGGAGCATCGCGCAGCTGGTTCAGCGCTTCCAGACCGTTTTCTGCGCACGCCACTCTATAACCCAGCTCTTCTACCACCACCACCGTCACTTCGCGAATATCCGCGTCGTCCTCAACTATCATCACCAACTTTGACGTTGTGGGAACACTCATATATTGCCCCTTCTACAGAGGACTCCGTTGTGCCGGTCCCCGTTATTATTGGAATAACCTCTCAGTCACCTGGCTCTCAGTCAATACCGGTGATGCTGTATCCCTTTGCTCAGTTACCATCTGCCTTAACTGGCATCTGTCACCTGGCAAAGGTGGCGCTGCAAGATACGCGCCCTTCTCTACCAGGCAAAAGCCAAAGCGTGATTGACAATAGCCTTTGGTCCAAACACTCCGCATCAGTGTCCGGGCGGCAGCGCTGTCAAAACCCAGTGGACACGGCCCTTGAAGTCTCTTTAGCCGATGCTGAAACACTGTAATATGAGTGGCCGGGAACTGGGCAGGATTCCGTCAAGACAGTTTAATCGTGAATGCACAGCCGGATTAAGCGACAAACTGTTAAAATAGCTGACACTTCGGGGGCGAATAGAAAACAGAGTTGGGAAAAAAGGCCTCTTGTCGGGTCAAAAATGCCGGCCGGCGGGCGTGAAGCCGCGAAAAGGCTAACCCGTGACCTGTAAGTAGCAAATAGTTCGACACCTTCAGCGGACACGCCAGCTAACAGCAGCGGTTTGTCAGCCATGTTTGGCACCCGTTCCGGCTACTAAGCCAGAGCTCGGCAGCGCCTAATGCGTGAGAGATGGGGCGCTGTGAACCGGCAGCAGTTGTTCGAGCACCGCCGACACGGACTTCAGTTCGACCGGTTTTACAAGGTGATGATGGAAACCTGCCTCCTTGGCGCGACGGCGGTCTTCTTCACTGCCCCAACCGGTTAGCGCAATCAGCAGAACATCCGCCAGGTCAGGCTGGCCGGAGATTTGGGCGGCCACTTCGTAGCCGCTCAAATCCGGTAGGCCAATGTCGAGGAAGATGGCTTGCGGGTGACTGGCCATTGCCGTTTCTATCCCCTGCTTGCCGGAGTGCGCCGTCAGCACCTCATGCCCCTCAAAACGCAGCAGCATCGCCAGGGTTTCTGCGGCATCCTGATTGTCATCTACTACCAGTAGCCTCAGTGCGGCTTGGGTGGGAGGAGACGCCTGCCCAAGGGCGGGTTGCTCGGTCGCGGCCAGGTCGTCGGCCAGTGGCAGGGTTACGGTAAATCGGCTGCCCTGGCCAATGCCCGGACTTTCTGCGCTGACCGTGCCGCCGTGCATTTCCACCAGCTTTTGCACCAGGGACAGACCTATGCCAAGTCCGCCCTGCGACCTTTTGATGCACGGGTCCACCTGGGTAAATAGCTCGAACACCTTGTTCAGCATTTCTTTGCTCAAGCCGACGCCCGAATCCTGAATCTGAATGGCAACCTGCGGCCCTTGGCGGGAAGCAAACAGTTTGATGGCACCGCCCTCTTCTGTGTACTTCGCGGCGTTGTTAAGAAGGTTGTTAAGGATCTGCGCCAGGCGAGTTAGGTCCCCGCGGAGGTACAGCGGTTCTTCGGGAATAGCGATGTCAAGTGTGTGTCGCGCCGACTGGATCACGGGCAAGCTGGTCTCTACTGCCACATCCACAATGGTTTTAAGCTCAATCCGCTCCCACTTCAATTCTACTTTCCCTCGGCTCACCCTGGATACGTCCATCAGGTCGTCAACCAAACGAACCATATGCGCCAGTTGTCGCTCCATCATGTCGCGAATGTGTTCCGGCCTGTTGTTGGTGGGCAACTTTAATAGATCCAACCCGGTACGCAAGGGCGCCAGAGGATTTCTCAGCTCGTGAGCAAGCGTTGCCAGGAACTCATTTTTGCGTTGGTCTTGCTCCCGCAGCGAGTCGTAAAGCCGCGCGTTTTCGATGCCTACCGCAGCAATAACGGCCAATTGCGTCAATATGGCTTCATCGTCTTCGTTGAACTCGCCTTCATTCTTATCCGAGACCTGAATCAGACCTATATTCTTGCGACCGTGCCCAATCAGTGGCACACCCAACCAACCGCGAGCCGGTAGATTGTCAAGCCCAGACGATTCCAGTGCCCGCCAGGACGGGTGCAGTTCAAGCTCGGCCTGTTTCAGCCTCAGAGGCCGGTTCAGGCGGCAAACCTCGGCGTAGATACTCTCCTCCAGGCGCGGGATCTGGTGATCGCGGAACTCGGCGTATTTATCTGAAAATGAAGTTACCTGCTTCCACTCGTCGTCTTCGTTCAGCAACACCACCGATTGGTGTACCTGCAATATCGAGCGTACCTGCTCCACTAGAACTCGGGCAATGTTGTCCACCGACAGGACGGTATGCATGGTCCGCGATGCCACAGCAACCTGCGCCAGCAAGTGGGCGTTCCGCTGCTCGGCGGCGAGCTGCGATGCCAGCTCCGCTTCCGTGGTTTTGATTGCGTGAATATCTGTGCTTGCGCCCACCCACAGTATGACCCTGCCTCTGTCGTCATGCAGGGGTTGTGCGCGGGTGAGGTGCCAGCGATAAGCGCCTTCGGCATTGCGGAAGCGATGCTCCACCTGAAACGTCTGCCCACTGAGCGACTGCTTCCACAACTCAAGCGTTCTGTCGATATCATCAGCATGAACAAACTGCGTCCACTTCCATCCGCTGACCTGTTCCATGGTGAGGCCGGTGTAAGAAAGCCAGGGCGGGTTGAAGTAGTCCGCTTCGCCCGAATCCGAAGCGGTGAAGACCTTTTGCGGCATAGCATCAATAACAAAACGCAACCTGCGCTCGCTTTCACGTAATGCAGCTTCTATGCGTTTGGGTCCGGTGGTGTCGTGGAAAGCAATCACTGCACCGGTCGTGCGACCTTCATGCACTATGGTATTGACCGAATAGTGTACCGGGAATGATGTTTCGTCTTTGCGCCAAAACACTTCGTCGTCAACACTAACGGCAGTGCCTTGTTTGAGGGCTTGGATGATTTTGCAGTCGGCTTCATGGTGAAGTGACCCATCCTCCTTGTGATGATGAACCAACTGGTGAAATGATTGACCAATGACCTCTTCTGGGCTGAATCCGAGCATGGCGGCAGCGGCAGGGTTTAGAAAGGTGCAACTGTTGTCCAGCGCAATGCCGCAGATGCCGTCGGCAACTGAGTTCAACAGCAACTGAAACTGCTCACGACTCTGCCGCAAGGCTTCTTCCGCCAACTTTTGCTCGGTTCTATTGCGAAAGATTTTGGCGAACCCCTGAAGGGTTCCTTTGTTGTCATATCTTGCGGTAGTCACTCCGTCAGCAAAAAATAACGAACCGTCTTTGGACCTGTGCCAGCGCGTGTCCTCCGCTCTACCATTGGTTGCAGCCAACTCACGCTCCAACTGAACTCGCCCGCAGGCCTGATCCGCCAGGGTGAAGAGGTCATCTATCGGCTGTCCCAGCCGCTCAGCCGCACTCCATCCCGTGATAGCTTCCGCTCCGCCCAGCCATTCAACGACTCGGCCCTCCACATCAAGCAGCACCAAGGCGTAGTCGGACGCGTGCTCGGTGAACATGTTAAGGCGACTTTCGCTCTCCTGCGCTTGCTCATTCGCCTGCTTAACCTGATCCGTGCTGCGAAAAAAAAGGCCCAGCCCCCCCGTGGATAATGGCACAGCGTTGACTTCGTACCAACCGCCACCTTGTCGCTCATCAGCGGCTTCCAGTTTGACTGACCGGCGCTCTATCATTGCGCGGCGGTAGTCTGCTTCAAAACGAGGGTGACGCGCACCCGTAAAGACGTCCCACAGCAAGCGGTTGACCGCATCCTCAGACGGCATGCGGACCGCGTGCTCTGCCGCTCGGTTCATGTAGGCAATGCGCCAGTCACTGCCAACTGTAATAATTGCTTCACTCACATTGGCTAGAATGTCGTCTGCGTCCACGGTCGGTGAATCACTGTGAGTGGAAGGATGTGCGTGTAACGCCGACAGAGCCAGCACATTCCTGACGCAGGTCAGCAACTCCAACCGAGACCAGTTATTAGCAAGGTAAGCATCGGCCGGATCCGTCAACGCTTCGACCGCAAGGTCTTGTTCAGGAGGCGAGATGCAGATGACAGACAGCGGTGCCGGAGTGAGCCGTTGCGCAAGCTTTGCTCTGAACCCGTTACCACAGGAGCGCCACGCCTCAAAATCAACAATCAAAACATCCGGCGGATTACACTGAACGCGGTCCAATAGTCCCTGTGGGTCCGGTTGTACCAGCGCCACCCTGTATAGAGGACTAAGATGCGTTAGCGCAGCAGCATGCTCACCGGACTCTTCGGTGACCAGCATCACCATTGACTGCCGTTCCGCGCGACCTTCGGCGCCGGTTTCTCGCCTGATGGTTCTGGACATATGGCGCAGGCTCCCTTAGTGCCTATTATAATGAACGGGGCTATAGCACTGGCCGCGACTGATTTTTTTATGCTTCAAATGATGGTACCAGCGCAGCTATGGGCAAAGTAGGACATGAGCTGAATAGTTACGTTGGTTTTTACCTGTCAGCTTGCATCCCCTAGCAGGACCTTACCATAACGGAGCCCCAATCTCTTGGCACTTGTACCGGAAGGCTGAAAAACATAAAGCATCAAGGACGACGGCTTTTTACCCTAATAGCCTGGCAAGGCTGTCGCTTTCGATAAATCCTCCTGCGCGACAAGTAGACGCACGGTTTATTAGCTCGGGGAGCGATCGGCCAGATTGGTTATTGCCGCGCAAAGTTCCGTTCGGTCTACTGGCTTGGGAATATGCACCTGATACCCGGCAAGCAGGGCCTGGCGCCGATCATCGCGCCCGGCAAACGCGGTCAACGCAATGGCTGGCAACATTTTGCCTGTGATACCCGAATTGCGAATTTGCTGAATCAAACCGTAGCCGTCCGTGTCCGGCATGCCAATGTCACTGATCAGGATGTCTATCTGCTCGGTTTGCAAGATTGTCACCGCATTCTTCGCTGACGACGCCACTCGCACCTCGGCTCCAGTGGACTCAAGAATATGAGTAAGCACTTCCCGTGCATCGTCTTCGTCTTCCACTACCAGTAATTTCACCCCAGCCAGCAACGCTGTGGAGTATTCATTTTCTTTCGCAACAGAGACAGGTTCGTTCGTAGTGACCGTGTACAGCGGTAACTTGACACTGAAGGTCGAGCCCTTACCCTCCCCATTGCTGTCGGCGTACACTTCCCCGCCATGAAGATCGGTAAGTTGCTTGACAATGGCAAGCCCCAGGCCCAAACCGCCGGAGCGTCGGGTAGTGCTGCCGTCTATCTGTTGATAAAAGTTGAACATACGCGGCAGAAACGCTTTAGGAATACCTACGCCATTGTCCGCTACTTCAATACAGGCGCTGGAGTCAATTTGATGCAGTGTCACCCTTACCAGCCCCCTGGCAGGCGTAAATTTCACAGCGTTGTTCAGCAAATTCCAGATGATCTGTTGCAGTCGGTCGGCGTCGCCGAATACCACCAGCGGCTGAACGGCCAGATTGTGCTCAAGCCGGATACCTTTAGACTCCGCCATGGTTTGCACGGTTTCCAGTGCGGTTTCGACTACCCGTTTGAGATCTACCGACTGACGCTCCAGGCGGAGCTTGCCGGCCAACACTCGAGACACATCGAGCAAATCGTCTATCAGTTGCGCCTGCGATCGAGCGCTGCGCTCAATGACTTCAAGCCCCCTCTCCAGAGAAGCGGCCTCACCTCTGTGGCGCAGTAGCTGAGTCCAACCCAGTATTGCGTTGAGCGGAGTTCGCAGTTCATGACTGACAACCGCCAGAAACTGATCGCGAGCAGCATTGGCGTCTTCGGCTATCCTGCGTGCAACCTCCAACTGCTGCGCCCGCTCACGCTCAGAAAGATCTGTTATCACCACGCCAAACATATCGACATTGGCTGCGGGCAAACGATTGAATGCAAGTTGAACCGACAGGCTTTCGCCCTGCACCGGTTGCAGCAGGCACTCACCGTGAGCGGCCCCGCCAAAGGCTGACATGCGCAACGTCTCAAACTGAAGCTGCGCCGGGTCTGCAACAAACTCCCGCATGGAGCGACCGCGCACCTGAGTGGGCGGTCGGCCGACCATATCGGAGAAGAAGCGATTGCAGTAAATGATGACTCCATCTGCGTTCAGCGTAATTGCGCCTTCCTGCATTTGCTCTACAAACACCTGAAATGGCTGGTCTGGACTCTCCAATGAATATATCTGCGGGCCTGCGGGCCCGTCGACCACCACCGCGTCCACTGCGCCTTCGCGGATTGCGTTTAGAGTTGCCTCGGCTTCTTGCAGGCGATGGTGCACATCATCCAGGGGCGTATTACCGTCAGAACTCACCTGCTGGCCTCCCGCACTAACCCCGGGCAGCCAGCGATTAAATACACGCTATAGTTCGTCAAGTTCGGTATCCAGATCCAGCGCCCGCAGTGTCCGCTCCGTGTTGGAAAGGTCACCAATAACCCGCCGGATGGGAACTGGCGCTTTGCGAATAAGTGTCGGAACCGCGAGAATCTGGTCCTGCTTGGCCAGGTGCGGCATTTTGATAAGATCAATGACTTCGATGTCGTATCGGTCAGCACCCAGGTAACGTTCACATAAACGCTTCAAGTTGGTTAGTGCGGCACGAGACTTCTGGTTTTCTCCCGCCACATAAAGACATAAACTCCAAATTTCCTGGCTTTGATCATGGGGCATAGGGTCGCCACTCATGCACAGCTCCTACTCAATGCAGTCGGATACGCCACCGGTTTATCTCCTGTCATCCGCGCCTCGCCGTGAGGCCATCACCAAACGGTTTTCCCCCAGTTCCAGTTCTGCCTGCTGGTCTTCTTCGATGGCTAGGCGCAGCTCTTCTTCCTGGGCGTCCAGTTTTTCTCTGAGTGCAGAAAATTGGAAATCCGCCAAGCGGCGCCTGCGCTCCAACTCGCGCTTCTTGCGTGCTGTTTCCTGTTGCCGCTTCACCTGGGCCGCATTTTCCCGGCCTTCCTGTTGCGCTCTTGCAGCGCCGGTAAGAACACCTTCCGGGCCAATATAAACATCCACCAATTCTATCCCGTGATTGGTGATGACAAATTCCCGCATCTGATTGGAGTGAGCCGTGCCGCGGGATTTTAGAACGTAAATCACCCGATTCCGTTCCCCGCTGGCCTCGACTGTCCTAACTAGAAGCCAGGTATCAATTATGGAAGAAATAGCAATTTCGCTGGTCTGAGGGCGCACTGCATCGCGCGTCAGACTGGTCATGACTGCCGTAACCCCCCGACTTTTCAGATAGTCCACCAACCTCACGGCCATCATCTGCGCATCGTCGGATTCGCCGCCCGCCAACAAACTGCTGATGGGGTCTATCACTACGGCATGCGGGTCAAACTCCCGCACCAGTTTATGCATGATGGCAAGGTGGGTTTCCAAGCCACGCATGGTGGGACGCGCAGTGGCAAAACGCAGCAGCCCGGAGGCCTCGTGGCGGGCCAGGTCCAGTCCGATAGACGCCATGTTGCGTTTGATCTGTTCTGGAGACTCCTCAAAGGCAAAGATGATGCAGCGCTCACCGCGTCTGCAGGTGGCATCGGCAAAATACGCAGCGATGCTGCTCTTACCCGCCCCGGCAGTACCGGATATCAACGCTGTACTTCCCCGGTGATACCCCACTCCACCAAGCATGCCGTCCAGGCGAGGTATGCCCGTGCTGATCCGCTCGGTGCTGACGGGATGATCAAGACCGGCTGAGGTGATCGGTAAAACGGCGATGCCGTCTTCATCAATCAGAAACGGGTACTCATTGGTGCCGTGCGTAGATCCGCGATATTTCACCACGCGCAGTCGGCGGGTGGACGCCTCATCGGTTATTTTATGATCCAGCAGGATAACGCAGTCGGAAACGTATTCTTCCAGGCCGTGGCGGGTCAGCCCGCCGTCACCGCGTTCTCCAGTAACCACCGCTGTGACACCCAATCCCCTCAGCCAGCGAAACAGCCGCCGCAGCTCTGATCGCAGTAGACTGGTGTCCGTTAATCCGCCAAACAACGATTCCAGCGTATCAATTACCAGACGTTTTGCACCTACCGCATTGACGGCGGATTCGATGCGCAGGAACAAGCCTTCAAGGTCGTAGGGCCCGGCCTCATCCATATTGCCGTGGTCAACGTTGATGTAATCCATGGCCAGTTTTCCGGCGTCTTGCAATTCCTGCAGGCCAAAACCCAGCGACGCGACATTTTCAACCAGGTCTTCTTCGGTTTCTTCAAAGGCGATGAATACTCCCGGCTCAGCGTGCTGCAAAATACCGCGTACCAGGAACTGCATGCCAAACAGTGTTTTGCCTGCGCCGGCGGCACCGCAGATCAGCGTGGTACGCCCGCAGGGCAACCCACCTAAGGTAATATCATCGAAACCTGCGATGCCCGAGGGCGTTTTTTTCAACACAGACCTTGGACCGCTACGGCTGGCGGGAGAAGTCGATTTGTTTTCTTGATCAGGCATAAGTCAATAGAGTGATAGTTTG